>CACKSF010000005.1 GCA_902602795.1 uncultured Fidelibacterota bacterium | reverse complement strand
ATAAACAAGTTTTTTATTGATAGTAGAACAACTGTTGAAACCGTAGGGGAAACAACAATGGAAATTTTTGAGGTCCCAACAGCTAGTAGAAATGTGTTTTTAGATAACGACGATGATGAGGGAAAAATTACTCAGCAATTAATGAAGCTAGTTAAAAAATCGAAAGAAAATGGTTTTGCAATTGGCATTGGTCATGTAAAACCGAAAACCTTAAACGTCCTTAAAAAACATATACCTGAGTTACAAAAAGAAGGATTTAAATTTGAATTTGTTTCAAAAATGTTACACTAGATCATATGCCTATATCTTGTAGGGTAACTCGCGGGGATCTTACTGAAAGTATACATGTAGCTTTTGCTGTTGCTGTAGATGAAAATGGTCAGATTTTTTTTTCTTCTGGGGATCCTAATTATTTAACATGCATTCGATCTTCTTTAAAACCGTTTCAAGCAGCAGCTTCCATAAAGGCGGGCGCTGTAGATTCAGTAAAATTTAGCGATGAGGAAATTGCACTTATGTGTGCATCTCATCAAGGAGAACAAGTCCACACGAACACAGCTATCTCAATGCTAAAAAAGATAGATCTAAATATTGAAGATTATGAGTGTGGTGCTCATGCTCCATCAGATAAAAAAAACACGATATAGTTTAGTTAAAGCAAGTAAATCTGCTTCTTCTATTTACAATAATTGCAGTGGTAAACACGCTGGAATGTTGGCTTTGGCAAAATATCTTGGTAAAGGAATAAAAGGATATACTAATAAAGAACATTCAGTTCAGAAATTCATTAATGATTATGTTTGTGAAATTTCAGAATCTGAAAATATTCATTATGAAATTGATGGTTGTTCAGCACCCGTACCATTTTTTACTCTTGAGACTATTGCAAATATGTTCCAAAAATTAGCACAAGGGGAAAAAATAGAATTAAAGAGAGTCTTCAATGCAATGACATCTCATCCATTGCTTGTAGGAGGTACTGATAACTTTGACTCTTCATTCATTCAAGCTTTGGATGGTAGAGGAATTACAAAAGTTGGAGGAGAATCTATACGAGGTATTTCCATTAAAACTAAAAAAATATGGGCCAATAGGAATCGCAATAAAGGTTCTAGATGGGAATTTTCGTGCTCTCCCTATTGTTACTATGAAATTACTTGATCACTTAGAAATTTTAGATGAAAAAGAACAAAAAACAATTACGCCACTACAGTACTAAAATTTTAAAAAATCATAATAATTTAGACGTGGGTAGAATAGAAGCTTATATTGATTTTTAAATGAGATTTTTATCTATTATACTAAGCATTTGTTTTGTGAGTGGGTCTGATGTTAGAGTAATGACTTATAACCTTCTCAATTTTTCAGATGACGATAATAGAGAAATGCATTACATTTCAATACTTGAATCTGTTTTACCTGATTTGATTGTTGTACAAGAAGTATTAGGGCAAACGGGTTTTACACATTTCCAATCTGATGTTCTAGATGTTTTTCAAAACGGACAGTGGTCTGGTGCTCCTTTTATAAACCAAAGCGCACAACAGGATATAGCATTATTTTTCAAACATGATATTTTCAGTTTTGTGAGTACTGGTGCTGTTGCTACTGCCCAATCTTCAGGCACAAGAGATGTTATAGAATGGTCAATGGTTCATGATATGTCTGAAATTGAGTTCAATATTTATGGTGTCCATTTTAAGGCTAGCTCTGGTTCTTCGAATGCTCAACAGAGGCTGGCAGAAGCAACAATACTTAGACAACATTTGAACAGTTTATCTGGTTCCTACTTTATAGTTGCTGGTGACTTTAATATATACTCAAATAGTACATCTACAGAACCAGCATTTAATATTCTGACAGGGGAAAGTGATAATAATGGAGGTAGACTTTTTGACCCTATTGATAGAATAGGGAATTGGCATAACAATAGTTCGTTTTCTGATGTTCATACTCAATCTCCAAGAACCACTAGCTTTGGTGGTGGAGCTAATGGTGGGATGGATGATAGGTTTGACTGGCTTTTTGTGAGTGAGAGTATTTTAAATACTCAATCAAGAATGGTTTATATTGATGATTCATATATAGCGTTTGGAAATGATGGAAATCATTTTAATAATGCAATTAATTCAGGAAACAATTTTTCAGTTTCTGAACAAATTGCAAATGCTTTGCATGACGCATCGGACCATTTGCCTGTTTATATGGATGTTTGGTTTGACGACCTTGTTTTTATAGATCGAGGTGCTGTAATAACAGAAATTATGGTGAACCCTGCTTCAGTATCTGATTCATATGGGGAGTGGTTTGAAATTACAAATACAACAGATACAATAATATCGCTTGATGGTTGGACAATTAAAGATAATGGTTCAGATATGCACTTAATTCAGATTGAAAATCAAGATGTAGCTATTGATCCAGGGCAATTTTTTGTATTTGCCCGTAGCGGAAACCTATCCTCAAACGGAGGTGTTGTTTCGGACTATGTTTACAGTGGATTTTCTTTATCAAACACTGAAGATGAGATAATTCTTATGGATAGTGAAGGAGCGATTGTAGATGAGGTTCAGTACGACAGTGAGTGGAATTTCTCCAGCGGAATATCTAAGGAAATACATGACGTCGATTTGGATAATAATTTAGTTGAAAATTGGTTTGTTTCTACTATTTCTTACGGGTCAGGTGATTACGGAACTCCAGGTTATTCTTTTGAAGGAAGTTTGGAGTCTGAATATCAATCAACTGCTCCAAATCAATTTATAGTACAAAGTCTTTTTCCCAATCCGTTTAATTCGTTTACAACGATTAAAATTTTTTCTGATAAAAGACAAACCGTTACTATTCAAACTTTTGATTTATTTGGGCGAGAATTGGAAACGCAAAATAATATTTCTATTCAGCCAGGATTTACAGAGTTGCAGTGGGAAGGAAAGGATTATCCCTCGAGCATTTATTTTTTAAAAATAAGTTCATTCTCATCTTTTTATTATAAAAAAATAATTCTTCTTAAATAAATGTATTTCAAGTTATTTTTCTTTGCTTTTACATTGCAATTGTTTGCTCAAGAAAGAAGCATAAGGAGAGTTCAAACAGCTTCAGATGAGTACGATAAATATACTTCGGTAGGTAATCTGGGTCTTACGATTACTAACTTTGGCATACTTGGTAATGGATGGAATCGTATGGAGGATGGGAGCATAAATCCATCATGTCAGTACAAACAGCAAACAGAAATTCCACGTGAACAAATTGAACATTTTTCGTATTCAGGGCTTTGGGTAGGTGGTATTGTAAATGGAGAGAGAAGGGTTTCGACTTCTATTGTTGATGGAGTTTTTGAGTCTGGAAGTGAGGGATTTGAATTGTTTGCTAAATCTCCAATTGCAATTCAGTCTTCGATTTCGTCTACAACTCAAGACTCAATGGCTCAGTATTACTCACCAACTGCTGTGTCTCACCAGGATATAATAGCTAACTTTTCAGATTATGGTGATTCATTTAATGATGGTCAAGGGATTCCAAATCATAACCCATTAGGAATTGATATCAGGCTAGAGAGTTATGCTTGGAACTATTCTTATGCAGATGCATTTGTGATACTAAATTATACTTTTAGAAATATTTCACAGGATACAATAAACAATATATACACAGGAATTTGGGCAGACCCATCTGTCGCAAATTTTAACTATACAGATTATTACACACCTGGAGGTGGTTTCACATGGTATGATAATTTGAATGTTTTTGATGAGACAGTAGATAATGCCGGGTTCTCTAGAGACATAGCTGTTCAGTTTGATACAGATGGAGATGATGGTTGGGCTGAATCCTATATAGGGATATCCATATTAGGTAGTTCTATTCCTTATCGATATTTAGACACTCACTATAACCAATGGGTTTGGACGAATTCTAGTAATAGTGATTATCCTGCCTATAGTATGCCTATAAATGATAGTGAAAGATATGATAAAATGTCTTCATCGGTTCCGAAAGGTGTAGGACCTGAATACACATCTGAAGGGTATCCATCTGCAGAAAACAGTTGGCTATTTTTAGTGTCAGCTGGTCCTTTAGGATCTGTACCTAGCATGGATACAACAAATTGGGCTCTTCCTCCTGGAGATTCCTGCAGTATTTCATTTACTGTTGTGTGTGGTCTTTGGTCTGATGGTTTTAGCTCAGATTCCCCAGGTAGAAGGAGTAATCTTCATGTGAATTATGATTGGGCCCAAAAAGCATACGACGGTGAAGATAAAAACAGAAATAATCAGCTCGACGAGGGTGAGGATACGAATGAGAATCAGATCATTGACAGATACATTTTACCTGCTCCTCCACCTGCTCCAAATATGCATGTAGAATTAGAATCAAATAAAGTGACTTTATACTGGCAAAATAATTCTGAATTTTTTAGGGATCCAATTAGCCAAGAAAAAGATTTTGAAGGTTATAGGATCTATGGAGCAAGAAAAACAGATAATGAAGCACTAGGAGAGTTTTCCTTGCTTTTAGAAGTTGATAGAGAAAATACGATTGGTTACAATACGGGTTTTACCACTGTGGGAATAAGAAATGAATATGGAGGAAAGGATAGCGTCTTATTTGAGGGTGTCTATTATCATTATAAGTTTGTGAATGAAGGAATTAAGGATGGATGGATTAATTATTACGCTGTTACAGCATATGATCAAGGAGATCCAGATGCGAATTTAGAAAGTTTAGAGAGTAGCATTTATTCAAATAGAGTATTTGTTTTCCCAGGAAAACCTGAAGCTGAAGAAAATCTTTGGATTGGGATGCCAACAGTGTACCCCAATCCCTATAGAGGTCAGGCGGAATGGGATGGATATGGAAGTAGAAATAAAATGATATGGTTTCGCAATTTACCAAAAGAAGCTGAGATTCGTATTTTTTCTTTGGCTGGTGATTTGGTAGAAATTATTCAACATGATGACTCGTATAAAGGTAAGGATATTAGTAATATTGATGCGCAAAAAAACCCTCTTATGTCTGGAGGAGAGCATGCTTGGGATTTGATTACAATGCATGATCAAGCAACCGCATCCGGTTTATACTTATTTACAGTAGAGGATAAAAAATCAGGCCAAATCAAGGAAGGAAAGTTTTTAATTATTAAATAGCAGGGAGTCAATAATGAAAAAAAAGTTATTATCATTATTAATTATTTCAGGTTTATTTGCCAACTCTGGTGGACCCGGACAGGGCTATGCCCATAACGCACCTAATATGAACAACTGTACTCAATGTCATTCTGGGTCTGTTAACAGCGGTAGCGGCTCTGTTACGTTTACCAATTTACCAGAATCATATATTCCTGGAGAAACGTACTCTATCGGAGTAGAGGTATCAGGAGACCATGAGAGAGGATATGGATTTCAAGCAATCGCTCAAGCTGGAGATAATGTTGCTGGTGAAATTTCTCTCAATTCCAGTTCTTCTAATGCAGAAATGACAGGCAACTATGTTCAGCATAGTGCAAGAACTACATCTGGGACATGGGTTTTTGATTGGATTGCTCCTTCAAGTGATGTTGGTGAAGTAACATTCAGCGCTTCTGGATTAGCAACCGGAGGAAACAATGGAAATGGAGGGGATGATGTTCATACAGTATCGTCTTCAATTATGGCTCAAAATCCTGTGGATTTTACAGGTTTGTTTTTTAGCGAGTATGGTGAAGGAAGTTCAAGTAATAAATATTTAGAAATTTATAATAGCACAGGGGATGTTGTGTCCTTAGATGATGTGGTTATTTTGGGTAACTATAACGGGAATCCTTGGAGCGAGACTTTTACCTTCCAGTCAGGTGCTACGATTGCGGTGGGGGACGTATATGTTGTTGCTAGCTCTGATGCCGATCCTGCTATTATTGCATTAGCCGATGAAGTACATGCTTACGCAGATCCATGGTATATTACCGCATTCAATGGAGATGACGTTAGAGCGCTAGCGACAGTAAATGGAGATGAAACAACAATCATTGATATTATAGGGACTCTTGACACAGATGGAGATGGAGTATCTGGAGAAGGTGGCGATGATGACCCTGGGAACGGATGGGACGTCGCAGGGATTGAAAACGGTACTCAAAATCATACATTAGTAAGAAATTTAAGTGTAGTTCAGGGGAATGGTGGAGACTGGGCTAGTTCTGCTGGTACAACTGAAAATAACTCAGAGTGGCTTGTGTTTGCTCAAAACACATGGGATTATATAGGTTCTCATCCACATGAAATGTCTGCAGCTGATCCTTCTATCAATATAGTTTCTCCGGAGGATGGTTCAACGCTTTTTTCAGGTAATGTGACCATTGAGTTTTTAGTTGCTGATTTTGTAGTTGGTGCCACAGGAGAAAGCGCCGATGGACATATTCACTACGCTTTAGATGGTAATGATCCTGTAATGCATTATTCAACAGACCCAATATCTTTGACTGGTCTTACAGAAGGAGACCACACGTTTTCTATCTGGTTAGTAGATAATAATCATGCAGATTTAGATCCGTTTGCAGGCGATGATATAAGTTTTACAGTTTCCGACGAAGTGGCAGTCACTTCTATATATGATATTCAATTTGTTTCAGATCCGGATGCAGATGATGCAAGTCCTTTCAATGGTCAAGAAGTTACAATACATGGTGTAGTTACAGCAGAATTTTGGGGTTCTGATCAGTACCGTTATATGTTTGTCCAGGATGCAGAAGGGCCTTGGAATGGAATCGTATGTTTCGAGTATGATGGGTGGCACAACTTTGGTTGGGTAGACGTTAGTGGGAATGCCCATCCTGGCCCTGCTGAAGGAGATGAGGTAACTCTCACTGGAACTATTGAAGAGTACTATAACCTTACTGAGTTAGCTAGTGTATCATCTGGAGTTGTTCATGGAGAAGCAGATGAAATGATAAATCCTTTGCTTATTGCTGTGTCTGATATGGGCGAAGCTTATGAAGGATGTTTAGTTGCATTTGAAAATGTAACGGTTTCTAATCCTGACCTTGGCTATGGTGAATGGGAATTTAGTAATCCAAATGGTGCAGCACGGAGTGATGATAAGTGGGACTATTATTATTTTCCTGTAGAAGGCCATGAGCTTGCTTATATCGAAGGTGTGGTTGATTATAATTTTAGTAATTATAAGTTGCAGCCTAGGCTTGCAAGAGATGTGGTAGAGCAGGGTAACACAAGGATTCAACGTGTTCAGCAGGTCCTATATAGTGATCTCATGAAGGCGGGCGAAGATGCAGCTTCGGATACCTCTTATATGTTGAATGAGACTGTGACTTTAGAAGGGATTGTTACCATGCCTACAGGCTTGAGCTATGCTGGTTCAGGAGTGAAGTTTATATTTGCAGATGTTAATGGCGGTCCTTGGAGTGCAATACTTTCCTATGATCCTGATAGCTCAGCATTTCCAACTTTATATGAAGGCGATCTGATACAAGCAACGGGTTATGTGTATGAATACACTACAGGTCCAGCAAATATGACGGAATTATTTATTACAGAGCCAATAAATATTATTGATTTTGAACAACCAATGCCGGTTGTAGATACAGTAAGTACAGGTCATTTACGTTGGCCCACAGAAGCAGAGCAATGGGGCAATGTAATGGTACGTGTAGAAGATGCAATGGTTGTTGGAAATGATTTCCAATATGAGGTATTTGCTGCTGATGATGGTTCTGGATCTGTTTTAGTAGATGATGATTCAGACAGTGTTGCTGCCTATTTTGAACTGGTTGGTCCTCCGCCGGTTGGATCTCTTTTACAATCTATGGAAGGATGGTTGTATCATCATTATGGAAGTTATGAAGACTCTACAGCTTATAAGTTATGTCCTCTTTATAAAGATGATTTAGAATTTGGAGCAGGTCCACCTTCTATTTCAATGCTTTCAAGAATACCTTGTGCTCCAACTCTAGGTGATAGTGAAGTGGAAGTCTCTTGTGTGATTATAGATAACTCTACTATTCAAGAGGCCTTAATTCATTATTCAGTGGATGGAGGTGATTATTTATCTGCTTCTATGACATCAGATGGAGATTCAACGTTTACTGGAGTAGTGCCTATATCTGGTGGAAGCACGGTATACTACTATATTACGGCTAGAGATGATGGAGCAGATCAGGCAGAGCCAAAGACTAGTATTTATCCTTACGATACGGATCATGATCAACTTGGATTTCATGTTACAGATGATTTGACTGTTGAAATAGTTCAAGAAACTCCCTGGCCTTCTGGAAACTCTCTTTATGAAGGTTGTACGGTAACTCTAACTGGTGTTGTCACTGCTGATACTGCTCAATATGCTAGCAGTTACAGCTCTTATGCTCTACAGGACGGTGATGGCCAGTGGGATGGAATCGTTTTTGATTTACCTGTTGATGCTACTGAGCCAGTTATTATGACTAGAGGAGATGAAGTAACTGTAACGGGACTGATTACAGATAATGATCCTGATTGGACTTTTAAATTTGGTGGAAATACCAGGTTGATAAATGCATCTGTTGAAGTAGGATCTGCAGTAGGAGAGCCTATTCCTGCTGTTGTAAGCTGTGAAGATGTACATCAAATTGCTGATGAGGTGGAGTCTTATGAAGGCGTTTTAGTGCAATTGAATAATATTACAATTTCTGCAGTGAATGATTTTGATTGGGCCATTACAGATGAAACAGGTTTTGAGGCGTTAATTGATGATGATATGGCCAATATGGCAGCGGATAATATGATGAGCTTGTTATCTGAAGGTGATGTTTTAGATCAAGTTATGGGTGTCTTTAATTATAGTTTTGGTACCTATAAGATTCAAATCCGAGATGCAGATGATCTTGGAACTACTTTGGGATTTGATGATGATGTAAATACAAACCCTTATGAATATGCTCTTCATGAGAATTTTCCAAATCCATTTAACCCCGAGACTCAGATCAGGTTTTCAATTGGAGGTGAAGAAGCTGTTAAGTTAATCATATATGATATGATGGGTCGTCAAGTTCAGACGCTTATCAATGGAGATTCATTTTCTGCGGGTTATCACATTGTAAATTGGAATGGTCTTGACTCTAAAGGGCAAAAAGTTCCATCTGGTGTTTATATATACCGGATAAAAGCTGGTAGTTTTATTGCAGATAAAAAAATGTTACTTGTAAAATAATAAAAGGGGCAGGTTTAAACTTGCCCCTAATACTTTAGCATAAGTCCTGAATATAAATAAACTAGTATTATTACTTTTTATTTTTTCTTGTAGTCGATGGGATTATGAGGATCAATCTATGTTGATTGGAGTAAATGCTCCGGAGACATATTTATCTTTGATTGCACTAGATACAATCTATGCTACTATCGATTCCTCTGGAGCAATCCATTATGCTATTGATGAAGAACCAAGCAGTAATTTGTTATGGGATACTCTTGAGGCTGCACTTACCACAATAACCACAAGCAGGCAAGAATTACATTGGTGGGGAGAAGATTCAGATGGAAATATTGAAGGATATTATTATAAATGGAGTAGTGATACTGGTTGGAGTTATACTGAATTAGAAAGTGGAGTTTTTTATGTCCCTATTCGATCTGACCTGGATGTTTTTTCTTTTGAGGTAAAAGCGATTGATAATTTTGGGAATGAAGACCCGACTCCATCAAAGCTTACATTGCCTGTAAAGAACTCATCTCCTGAAATTTCTTTTCGCTATCGATCGAACCCCCTCATTGCTGATATTGGAGGAGATACCTCTTTTACTTTCCCAACCAGGACTTTTGTATGGGATCTTTATGATCAAGATGGGAATGAGACCATTACAGATGTGTATTATTCTATTGATGATACATGTAGCTCATGCTGGTTTCGATTGGATGGAGATGTAACGAGTATTACTCTTAATAGTTTGGAACCAGGAGAGAGAAAATTTTTTGTTAAATGTAGAGATATAGCTGGATCTGAAAGTGAAATTATTCATTTTCCTGATTCTGTTGAAGAGGGTACTGCGCAAGCATGGTTTGTAAAACCCGTAAGAGGTGATGTGCTTGTTGTTGATGACTATCCATTGGATAATGCTAATAACGCCCTATCATGGTATATCGGAATGATGGATACTTTGGTAGGAGGGGGTGAGTATTCTTACTGGGAGATAGGAGACGAGTTGCCTTTTTCATCATCAGATGTATCTGCCAATTTAAACTATTTTGATCATGTAATTTGGTATACAGCGTATAACAATACAGCATCCGCCAATGATACATATAACAGAGCCGAAGCTAGTCTAGTGAATTTCATTATGAGTGGAGGGAATTTATTTATAAATCCGATTGATTTTGAAGATACAACATTTACATGGTTTCCTTTGGATTCACTTGCCACTCTAAATCCCAATGGACGTTTATTCCCAGGCACTGTAATTGAAAGTCCTGTGGATTCGAATCTAAATCTTTCGATTTCTCATCTTATATCCGTTAAAGTAAAAGGATTTTGGCCAAATGTATCGGAGTTTGAAAATGTACAGACTATTTATCAAATGCCAGTTCCTGAGGGAAACCAACCTTGGTTAGGAACTCCTACTATCTGCAGTATAGGTCAGTATAGAGTCTCACCAATTGAATTATCTGGAAAGGTTGTAATAATGACTTTGCCTTTGCACGACGGATACAGGCCAAAACTGCAGGGTAACGGTTCTGCTATTAAATTATTTGAATACCTTTTAGAAAACGAATTTAGCCTATGAAATATTTAGCAAATATTTTATTGCCAGTTATTCTTTATTCGCAAAACACTGGTGTTATTTCTGGTACAATTACTGATTTGAAATCAGGTGGAAAAATGCCTGGAGTTAATATCATGATTAAGGGCACATACTATGGAGCGTCTTCAGATATAAAAGGGAGATATCGTATTAATAATATTTCTCCGGGGAGTTACGATATTGAAATATCTATGATAGGCTATAAAGTGATCCTCAAAACTGGTGTAGTGGTGAAAAACGATGAGGTGGTTACGCTCGATTTTTCAATAGAAGAAACAGTTTTAAGTTTTGGTGAAGATGTTGTAGTGATGGGGAAAAAACCACTTTTTGATATAGATGAAACTGCTTCTGTCTCTAGGGTTAGAAAAGAAGAAATTGAAACAAAAGTTGTGTCTAGTGTAGAGGATATTCTTTCTGAGCAGATAGGTGTGACTACGCAAGATAATGAAATACACATAAGGGGAGGGCGAATTGACGAAAGTATGTTTGTTGTAGATGGCTTTTCTGTAAAAGATCCTCTTTCTGGTTATTCAGGCAATCTTTTTGTCAATGCGGATGCAATTGAAGAATTAGAGATTGTTACTGGTGGGTATAGTGCAGAATATGGACAAGCAATGTCAGGAATAATTAATATAAAATTAAAGGAGGGAAGAGATCGTTATGAAGGTGCTTTGAAATACTCAAGTGACAGGTTATTAAAAGATAATTTTAATTCTGATCGAATAGAGTTCAATCTGGGAGGACCGGATATGTTTTTTGAAAAAATTCCAAAATTTTTGGGTAAGGACTTACCGGGCAGTTTCTCTTTTTTTCTCAATGGATACGGTAAAGTTTATGATGGTAATCTTCCTGTTGCATCTGCCTTATATCCTCATCGATATTGGAGTGTTCCTTTTCTATCTGAATCTACATCAGATAATATTATGAATAAATTAGCTGCTAGAGAAAATAATGACTGGCACCTATTATATAAATTAACGTGGCTACTCAGTCCAAAAAAGAAATTATCTATTTCTTATGATGCTTCTACAAATATTAATCAAGGATTTTTCATGCCCAGGGCATTCTCATCAACGTATTTCCCTTATCGTTATCAAAACATACTGGATAACTATAACACTATTACAAGAGACACCAGGTTAATGAATCTAAATTGGACTCACACGCTCTCGACTCGTTCTTTTTATGAATTAACAGTTGGGAAATTTTCCACCATGGAACACAGCGCTGTCCAAGATTTACATTGGAGCGAATATCAAGAAAGATTAGATATCGAGCCAATCAATTATAGTCTTGATGATACTCAGCTAGATGGAAATGTACAGATTACTTACGGAGATGAATTTTATGATACTGGTTTTGCACCTGAGTGGTATGATTTGTCTAGCGAGAATACAAGAATGGATTTTGACTGGACTCTTCATACGAAAAACAATCACAAACTTAAGTCTGGGTTTGAGCACACTATTACCGATATTCAAGTCTTAGATATTGATGAGCCTTGGAGTGGCTCTTCAGGGTTTGGAGCTAATTATGATAGTTACAATGCAAAAACTTTTTTTGGAGCATTTTATTTACAAGATAGAATAGTATTTGAAGGGATGACTTTAAATCTTGGTATTCGTACAGATTATTGGGCTCCGGGTAGATATGTTGAAGAGGCGATGAATGATACAAGTAATATTATTATTACCAACAGCGCTCGTCAATTGTTTAGGGAGGGAACATTTGACTTCCCATGGTTTGGTGATCCTTATAAAATGAAAGCGCGGTTAAGTCCTCGTTTTGGAATTTCACATCCAGTTACTGATAATGATGTTTTATACTTCTATTATGGTCATTTTTCTCAATTACCTACTTTTCAATATGTGTATGCAAAAATAAATTCTAAGGCACAATCTACTTATCAAGTTTTTGGAAACCCTAATTTAGACCCGAAAACAACTGTACAATATGAGATTGGAGTTAAGCATCGTTTTAGTGAAGATCAGGTAATGGAGCTTAAAGCATATTGGAAGGATATGTTTGATTATGAGACATCTCAAACAATTCGACCTTCGAACCCGAAATATGCTCATTTGTCTTTTAATATGTATTTTAATGCTGACTATGCTAGGTCTAGAGGAATTGAAGCAATTTTGAAGAGCAGGCTTTTTACAAATTGGTATGTGGATTTAAACTTTAATTATAGCATCGTCACGGGTAAAAGCTCTTCTCCTCTAGATAATTTATTGGTGCAAGCAGGCCAATTATCCGAAAAACCTCTAGGTGAAAGTTATATGAGTTGGGATAGGCCCCTCCACATGTTTACGAATATTTCGTATTCACATCCAAGTATGTGGGGCTTCTCAGCTAGGTTGGAGTATGAGTCTGGAAGAAGATACACGAGGTCTATTCAGGATACTGTTATTACAATAGGAGATAAACAATTTTACGATGGCCCAAGGGAGGATGATCGTCCATATGCTTTTCTAAGCGATGCTACAAAGAAGAATATCGACATCAAGTTTTATAAAACCGTAAATCTTGGTCAGTTTAAGCTCAAGGCATATGCAGAGTTAGAAAACGTACTTAATGATATAACTCCTAGGCGGATCAATCCTTATACTGGAAGAGGCTATGACCCAGGTGAAATATATGGGTATAGATTATTGAATAGCCCTAATCCAAATGAAGACCCTTCACGTTATTCTAGACCAAGATCTATGGAAATAGGGATACAGTTCATTTTCTAATGAAACTTATTTTTTATATTTTTTTATTCATTTTTTCTTCATTTAGTTGGAGTCAGACGCTATTCCCAATTCTTGGTGGACAGCGAGCAGGGACATCCGTTTTTACATTTCTAAATATTGGAGTTAGTGCTAGGGCAACGGGAATGGGAGAAGCTGTTGTTGCCCTAAATCAAGATGCAACAAGTATACATTATAACCCTGCAATCGTTGCTCAGCTAGACCAGACTGAGATCTCTGTTTCTCAGATACAATGGCCGGCTGATATTTTTTATGATTATTTTAGTTTTTCACATCGTTTAAAAGGACGTCATTATATAGGTTTAAATGGTGGAGTCTTGCATATGAAACCGATGGCAGAAACAAATGAATATTTTCCAAATGGTACAGGAAATTATTTTTCTTATCAAGACAGGTTTTTAGGAGCAACCTATGGAGCAAAAATGACAGATCGGTTTAGCTTTGGCGTAACGTTAAAATATGTTGCTGAAGATTTAGCAGAATATAAAATGAGTACGTTATTAATGGATGTGGGAACTTTTTATTGGACGGGGTACGGGTCTCTTCGTTTTTGTGCAAGCCTTTCCAATTTTGGAAAACAGATTGCACCTCAAGGTGATTATATGAAAAAGATTCTAGATCAAAATTCTGGTAATGAGATAGAACAAAGAACAGATTTTGAAAAGTTTTCTCCTCCAACACAGTTTAGGGTTGGAGCAGCGGCAGATCCTATTGCCAATAAAGAGCATTTTCTTACAATATCTGCTCAGCTAAACCATCCTGTTGATAATGCTGAATATATTGTAACTGGATTGGAATATTCTTTTATGAAATTGTTTTTTATTAGAGGTGGATACAAGTTTAATAAAAACGAAGAGAATTTTACAACGGGTGCTGGATTATTTATTCCGTTAGGTAGGTTTAAATTACGTGTTGATTACGGATATGCAAACTTTGATCATTTGACCGATCCAAATCGATTTAGTCTTGGGATTTCATTATGAGGCTCCCTTTTAAAAATAGTTTTTTATTATTTATTTTTCTTTGTTCATGTATGGATAGATTTGTAATTCCTGAAAATATTCAAGATTTAGAATCGGAAATGTTTGGTGCCGGAGACACCACGTATTTATTGATACAACCAACTTGGAACAGCAATCAAGGAATTGTAAAACCAGTAGAAATTTCTATTGCCCAGGATGGTAGAATTTTTGTTGCAGATGAAAGCCAATCTTCTATTTTGGTATTTGACCAAAGTGGAAATCAACCAGTAGGTTTTGAAGACTTACGGAACCTTGTCGATAACAATAATTTAGATATTGCACCAATTGATGTAGATATAGATAAAAAAATGAATGTGTTTTATATAGATGGTTCGCAAAGAATATTTGTATGGAATCAATATTGGAATGAAGTTGGGATTAGCAAAGTGATTACAAGTGCTACTTTTATTCACTCTCAAACTGGAGCGGATACCACAGTCAGCGCAGGATCAGATTTTTGGCTTTCTTTACTTAATGATAGCAATTGGATAATTGTTGACAATGAGATGACTCCTGATCAGACACTAATTGATTCCTTGATGCAACCACACCTTTTCTACGATGGAACTTATGAGATGAATTTATATCTTGATACATACTACCAATCAGACTCTAGTAGATTTACTGCCTTAACTGCTCCTTCAGGAGAGCAGAACATGATATTTGTTACGGATAATTACGGTGGTAATAATAATCAATATAGGATTGTTCAGATAGATTTTTTAAGATCTCTTCTTCTTGAGCTTTCTAAAGGTGATTTTGTATGGGCATACACAGGTCGATACGGATCTACTATCAAGGGTTATGGTACGGGAGCAGGTACGGTAAATAAGCCTTCAAGTATTGATGTAGATTATCAGGGAAACTTATATTATACCCAAGAAGGTGATTATTTTCCAGTTCATATGATATCTCCTAATCTGAGTGGAGATTTCGCAGTATATACTTCTGGATTTCAACCAGAAGCAGATGATATTATGAATCCTGCATGGTTTTTACATCCAGTAGATATTGCTGTAGATAATAATAGAAATAGTTATATTGTTGATCAACAGAACTCTGATATTACAGTCTTTAATTTTAATGGATCATTTTTTAAAAAGGCAGGGTATATAAATGAAACAGAGAAAATTATGAGTAATCCTGTTGCAGTGACAGTGGATAGCAAAGGTGTCGTTTATATTTGCGATAGCGAGGATGGTGCGATTTATCGCTATAAACTTTCTAATTCTTTAGATGAAGATTTAAACCCTGAAGAATAATGGCGATCTACCTTTATTTTATTTTATTTCTTGAAATTTTATTTTCTCAAAGTTCTCAAGATATTATTTATATTAAATATTTTGAGTCAGATTTCAACTTTAAATCAGATCTATCAATGCTATCAACGAACAGAAGAGGGAAAGCGCATTTAGCAGTTAGTTTTAATTCTATCAACCAACCTATAAAAATAGAGCATGTTTCTTCCAGTGGAGTAACCCAAAAACTAGAAATGTTAAAATATGATATAAATGGAAAAATGGTGGAAAGAGGAGAATATAACCAAGATATGCAATACCTACATTTAACAGTGTATGGAGAAGATGAAGAATGGAGTAAAGAATATAGATCTTGGCGCTATAAGGCAAACGAGCCATTAAACTTTAGCGGTCAGCAAACCCATTTCACATTTTATGATGGTGTCGAAGTAAAAAAAATTGTTTTTCAAACTATTGATGGGAAAAAGTATGGCCAGATTGAATTGGATTATGATTATTTAGGTTATTTAGCAGAGGAAAGATGGAAAGATTTACCATCAGCAAGAGTTATTCGTAGGTTTAAATATAAGTTTGATATTATCTATCATAGGGAAGAACCAAGCACAGTGGTTCAAATATGGGAATTTGGATACGATGGAGATCTTCTTTCAAGTGTTGCAGTAGATATGGCTCCAGCGGATCAATTGTATTTAAGGCCTCCACCTAGATCTCATAACACACTAGATGAAGTAGATATTATTGCAAAAGAGATTAAAGAGAGTAGAATATTAGTTCCTCATGGAGGGTTTATACCAAAAACAGAGTGGGATGTTCTATTGCTCGTCAATGGAGAACAATTATTTGTTGATTATTTTAATGTTTCAGATAATGGTATACAATTTAGGATGGAGGATGAAGATGATCTGCTTACTTTGCCTTTACACCGTGTACGTACTTTGACCTCACGGATGGGAGATGTAATTTATCCTAAACCTATTCAATATAAGAGATAATGAAAAAACGAATAATGATATTGTTTATTGCGGTTATTTATTTGCTGAAAGCGCAAGAATATCCACCTCCAACGGACTTAATTAGTGTTCCAACAGCAGGGACATTGATGAGAGGTAGTTTTTCAATGGATATGCGAATCCAAGATGAAGGAGGATTGATTTTTGGCCTAAGTGCTGGAATAACTGATCGTTTTCAATTTGGAATGTCATTTGGTTCCCCCAATTTGATAGGTGATGATAGTTTAGATTGGTATCCTCGACCTGAGGCAAAATTAAAGTACTTAATTCTTGACGAAAATTTATCTATGCCTGCCTTTGCAATAGGTTTAAACACGCAGGGTTTAGGAGACTATTGGAGGCAAGATACGTTACAACGTTATGAAATAAAGGCGTTAGGATTGTATGGAGCGATGTCTAAAAACTGGAAATCTCTGCTTGGAAATATTGGATTACATGCAGGCATAAATCATAGTTTTCTTGAAACAAAAGATGGTGATAGTGATCCTAATTTATTTTTTGGATTGGATCTTGAGTTCAACCCCGAATTTTCTCTATTGTTGGAATATAATAGCGCATTAAATGAAAATGGAATGACAGCACGCACTATGTCTATTAGTAAAGGAGGATATCTCAATGCAGCATTTAGGTGGTCTTTTGTCGAGTCACTTCACCTTGAATTGCATTTAAACAATTTATTATTTGACGATGAAAAGGTCGATTACTTTAAAAGAGAATTAAAGATTACTTATATAGAGTACTTCTAAAAATCTACGATGAAAAAAGTCTTTATATATGTTCATTTGTTTTTTCCTTTGTTAATAGCTGGGGAAGGTTTCTTCGAAAAAGGTGTTGCTCTCTATGATGCTCGTTCAAAGGGTGTAATTGGATATAACGTTAAACCCCTCCCGATTGAAAATGCAATAAAACAATTTAAAAAAGCATCTACAGACTTTGAGTTAGATGCTGGAGTGTATTTAATGAAAAGCTATTACTTTAAAGGGAAGTTTTTAGTAAAAACGGATGAAGAAAAAAAGAAAGTATTTAGTAAAGGAAAAAAATTAGGAGAAAGATTAGTTGATCTATATCCAAACTCTGCTGCTGCTCGATATTGGTTTTTGGTTAATCTTGGAAGTTGGGCCGAGGTATATGGAACCATGGCAGCTGCGAAAGAAGGTATTGCTGGTCTTATGAGAGATCATTCAAAAAAAATTATTGAGATTGATCCAAATTATTCAAATGGCGGAGGCTATTTCATGCTTGGTGCGGTGCATTTCAAATCTCCTTATATACCATTTATTTTATCTTGGCCAAGCAATGACCTTGCAATAAAGAATTTAAAAAAAGCATATAGTATTGGTGATTCAACACCTTCACAAATCGTTTATTTAGCGCAGGCACTATTCAAAGATGGAGAGAAAGATAAAGCAAAATATCATCTGAGGGAATTATTAAAAAAGCCACTATCGCGAAACGAAAAAGTTGAAGATTTTGATCAGCATGAAATCGCAAAGAGATTATTAAAAGAATGGAAATGAAATCCTTTGTATTTTTAAGTCTTTTTGTTTCTTTAGTTTTTACTCAAGAAAGTCCAAATGTGTATTGGAATAGCTTAGCTACAGATGTAACAGTTGGTGTTCCAATAGTAGATGACCCTACTCTTATTGGGGGGAGAGTTCAAATAAAAGTTAGCTTTAATGGTGGGAAATCCTATGAGGAAATGGGTGAGATTTTTACAATTGAAAAAAGTAATATTGATGATTTAAAAAATGTCTCTGTTTCTGCAAATATTTTTGAGGCTATGCCTGGATTTAGTGAAGGAGGGAAAGCACAATTTATTGCAAAGGTTTGGGATAGAGCAGGAAATAGCATAGAGGGTTCTGTAAGCGATAGCGTTTTGAGCATAGATGAAACAGTTCCAACATTAATTTCACTAAAAATCATATCTTCTAATGAAAAGAAAAATCTTGCAATGCCCGGTGATTCAATCATTTTTGATCTTGTCACTAGTGAGCCTATAAAAAAACCAGAATTTGAAATAAATGGTGAATCATACAATGATGGTGCTGTTGGTATTGAAAAGTCTTGGAAATTGATATATTCAGCTAATGAAGCGGATGATGGACCCATTACATTTGAAATTAATTTTATGGATTTGGCAGGTAATCCTGGTGTTCCAATCACAGTTGCAACAGATAGTTTGGTTATTACTATGGATGGTACATTACCAGAGATAACTGAGGTTAGTTTATTTTCCAATAATTCTTATGATAAATCATGGGCTGTAAAAGGAGATTCATTGTTTCTTCAATTTAATTCTTCAGAAGATCTTAAAGATATAATTGCTAAAGTAGGTAATGTAGAAACAAAAATACTAATTGAAGAAGATTTAAAGTTTGTTTTTTATCATATTTTTACCAAATCTGATTCGGAGGGAGTTGTTCCCATTAATCTCAGTTATAAAGATTTAGCAGGTAATATTGGAGATTTAATAGATGAGACATCTGATGATAGTGAGGTAAATTTTGACATGACTCCTCCAGATCCTTTTAAAGTAGAAACAGTTGGTTCATTACAAGGTGATAAAAAAAGTAAAAAGAAGAATGAAAAAAGTGGTAAAGAAAAATCAAAATCAGAAGATTCAACAGAATTAGGTTTAATCCCAATGATATTATTATCTTTTTTTGGTCTTTCAGTATCAGTTGTTCGGGTTTCTCGTTTTATTATTTTCAGTAAATCTGGACAAGCAGGATGGAAAGCGCTTGTGCCATTTTTTAATTTATTTGTTTTTACAAAAATAGCATCCAAACCAGTTTGGTGGATTATGATTTATTTATTGTTTCCAATTGGCTTTATAATCTCTTCGTTGCAGATATCAAAATTATTTGATAAAAAAATCTTTTTTGCCGTTGGTTTGATATTGTTACCAATTATTTTCTATCCTACGCTAGCATTTGGAAAATCATCGCTAAGCACAATAAAATCATAATTTTTAAAATTTTGTATACACATGACTTTATTTGAAAAGAAACGTATTTTGATTACAGGTGGAGCTGGGTTTTTAGGTTCGCATTTATGTGAAAAGCTTATTAAGCAGGGGAATGACGTAATTTGTTTGGATAATTATTACACTGGATCCAAAAATAATATTTATCATTTGATGAGTAATGAAAATTTTGAGTTACTACGCCATGATATATGTTTTCCATTGTATGTAGAGGTTGATGAAATTTATAATTTGGCGTGCCCTGCATCTCCAATTCATTACCAATACGATCCTGTGCAGACTACAAAAACTTCAGTTAATGGATCTATTAATATGCTTGGCTTAGCAAAAAGACAAAATGCTAAAATTTTTCAAGCTTCAACATCTGAAGTTTATGGAGACCCAGAGATACACCCCCAAAATGAATCTTATTGGGGACGGGTAAATCCAATTGGGAGAAGGTCTTGCTATGATGAAGGAAAAAGATGCGCTGAAACCTTATTTTTTGATTATTACAGACAGCATAAGCTTAAAATTAAAATTGCAAGAATCTTTAATACTTACGGACCAAGAATGCACCCCAATGATGGACGCGTGATTAGTAACTTTATTATTCAATCTCTAAAAAATAAAGATATAACAATTTACGGTGATGGGAAGCAGACCAGGAGTTTTTGTTTTGTTGATGATTTGATTACTGCAATGTTGTTGGTTATGAATACCGAGGATGATTTCACCGGACCAATAAACATTGGTAACCCTGATGAATTTACAATTCAAGAAATAGCGAAAAAAATAATTGAGCTTACTAATTCAAGGTCCAAGATTATTTATAAATCTTTACCAGAGGATGATCCACAGCAACGAAAACCAGACATATCATTTGCAAAAGAAAAAATAAATTGGGAGCCAAAAGTTAGTCTAGTTAATGGACTGAAAAAGACAATCAATTTTTTTGAAAAAATTTTAAAGGTTTAATTGTCTGTGAGGTTAGTAGATAAAATACAAAGATCTTCACCAACAATTTTGGCAATTGGTGATATTATGTTAGATCGATTTATTTTTGGCAATGTTCATCGTGTTTCTCCAGAGGCACCTGTCCCAATTGTCCAGTCTATGGAAGAAAAATATAGTCTCGGAGGATGTGGAAATGTGTTAAGAAACCTGATAAATTTAGGTGCTCAGGCTTCTGTTATTAGTCTTATAGGAGCAGATCAGGCTGGTGAGAAAATCAAGCAGGATTTAAAAAAAAAAGGCATATCAACCAGATTTATAGTTGAATCTAAGTCTAGTCGCACAACTGAAAAAATGAGAATCGTTGCGGATGGTCAACAACTTGTTCGGGTGGATTGGGATGTAAGCAATTTAACTAACCAGAATTTGAATCAAATACTAGAACAGATCTCTAAAAAGATAGCGGATGTAGATGGAATTATTATTAGCGATTATAACAAAGGAGTATGTATTGAATCAGTAACAAAGGAGATTATTAATAAAGCAAGAGAATTACGCATACCTATTTTTGTTGACCCTAAAGGTAAAAAATGGGAAAAATACTATGGTGCTTCTATAATTACTCCGAACCTTAAAGAAGCTGAAAACGCTTTAGGGAAATTGTTGAAAAATGATAGTGATATTGAAAAAGCTGGAATGGAAATATGTAATGATTTAAGCTTAGATGCATGTCTCATAACAAGGGGACCAAATGGAATGTCATACATAGGAAAAGATGCAAAATTCCACGTATCTTCCGAAGCTAAAGAAATTTATGATGTTAGTGGTGCTGGTGACACGGTAATTGCATCTTTTGCTATAGGAACATTGGCAGGGTTTGATTCTGAAACTGTGACCCGATTTGCAAATAAAGCAGCAGGTATTGTAGTTGGTCACATTGGTACTACTGCAATTACGATTCCTGAATTAAAAGAAGTTAGTAATTAGCATATACTTATGAAAAAAACTGCTCTTATTACGGGTGTTACGGGACAAGATGGTTCTTATTTAACAGAGCTCTTAATAAAAAAAGGATATGCAGTTCATGGTTTAGTGAGAAAAAGTAGCAATTTTAATACTAAGCGTATTGATCATATAATTGAAAATAAAAAATACACTGACTCCTTTTTTTTTCATTACGGTGACCTTACAGACCCTTCTAGTTTAAACAGACTGTTAGATAAGGTAAAACCTAAAGAAATTTATAATCTAGGAGCACAAAGTCATGTGAAAGTATCATTCCAGATACCTGATTACACTGCTCAAGTAGATGCTCTTGGCACTTTAAGAATGCTTGATGCAATCAGAGATACAGAAATTGATACTAAGTTTTATCAAGCATCCACAAGTGAGCTTTTTGGAAAAACTTCCGATTCCCCGCAAAATGAAAATACTCCTTTTTATCCACGATCACCTTATGGTGTAGCAAAATTATATGCATATTGGATCGTTGTAAATTATCGAGAGGCCTATGATATTTTTGCTTGTAATGGAATTTTATTTAATCACGAATCACCTAGACGAGGAAGAACATTTGTGACCAGAAAAATTACTCAGGCTGCATGCAAAATAAGTGAAGGAATGCAAGATGTTTTGTATCTTGGGAATCTTGATGCTAAAAGAGATTGGGGTTATGCTCCTGAATATTGTCTAGGGATGTGGAAAATGTTGCAGAAAAGCAATCCAAAAGATTATGTTTTAGCGACAGGAAAAACTTTCTCTGTTAGACAATTTGTAGAAATTGCATTTAAAGTACTAAATATAAAAATAAAATGGAAAGGATCTAATATTAATGAAGAAGGTTATAATAGTAAGACTAATAAGGTTTTAGTAAAAATAGATAAAGATTATTACCGACCCACGGAAGTTAATATACTTAAAGGAGATTTTAGCAAAGCTGAAAAAGAATTAGACTGGAGGCCAAAAACAGATTTAGAACAATTAATAAAATTAATGGTTGAATCTGATATGGAAAAATTAAGGACGGAGGCTGTTTATCGACAGAAGAAGTAAAATATTTGTTGCTGGTCACAAAGGTTTAGTTGGCTCTTCAATGCTGGATTGTCTTAAACATAATAAATATGGGAATATTATTACAAAAGACAGAACTGAGCTTGATTTATCAAATCAAGAAAGTACTAGAATATTTTTTAAAAACGAAGAGCCGGATATTGTAATTTGTGCTGCAGCAAAAGTTGGTGGTATTTATGCAAATCAAATATATCCAGCGCAGTTTTTATTTGAAAATTTAGCTATCCAAAATAATTTGATACATTTTTCTCATAAATATGGCATAAAGCATCTATTGTTTTTAGGATCTGCATGTATATACCCTAAGTATGCTGATCAGCCTATAAAAGAGGCTTCAATGCTTTCTGGGCCTTTAGAGCCAACAAATGAACCGTATGCCTTAGCAAAAATAGCGGGTATAAAACTATGTGAAACCTACTACAAACAGTATTCTGATAATTTTATATCTGTTATGCCAAACAATCTTTACGGTCCTAATGATAATTTTGATCCCAACACCTCTCATGTTATTCCATCGCTAATTCAAAAATTCCATAATGCAAAAATTACTTCTAGTAAATATGTTGAAATTTGGGGTAGCGGTAACCCGCTCCGTGAATTTCTACATGTTGATGATCTTTCTGAAGCAATTTTATTTATAATAAATAATATAAGTGTTGAAGAAATTTATAATAAGGGGATTTCTCATATTAATGTTGGATCAGGTGAAGAGATCTCAATCCATGAATTAGCATTAATGATTAAAGAAGTTGTTGGCTTTGATGGAAAAATCAGGTTTGATAACTCAAAACCAGATGGTTCTCCACGAAAGTTGTTAGACACCACTATCATGAATGAAAAAGGATGGAGTCCTAAAATAAAATTAGAAAAGGGGATTAGAGAATTGTATAATTATTATCAGCAAATAGAATTAGAAAAACATATTTAATAATAGATCTATTTAATAGGATTAATAATAATTAAAAACAAGAATTTCCTATGAAAATTGTTATAACTGGTGGAGCTGGTTACATAGGGTCTCATGTAGTGCTTGCTGCATTAGATCGCGGATATGATGTAACAGTATTTGATGATCTATCTACTGCAAATAAAGAAAATATAAATCCAAAAACTAAGTTTATAGAAGGGTCTGTAAATTTAAAAGATGATTTGTCGAACCTTTTCATAAATGATAGATACGATGCAGTAATACATCTAGCTGCTAGCAAAGCATCTGGAGAATCAATGCTTAATCCTAAAAAATATACTTATAACAACATTATTGGTAGCTTGAACATATTAATGAGTTGTATTGATAATGATATAAAATATTTTATTTTTTCATCATCTGCTGCTGTTTATGGTAATCCTAGGTATGTTCCTATTGATGAATTTCACCCTTTGATACCTTCTAATTATTACGGGTATACAAAACTTTCGACCGAAAATAGTTTGGAATGGTTCAGTAAAATACATGGTATCAAATACGCTTCTTTAAGATATTTTAATGCTGCGGGGTTTGATATAGATAAAAGAATTACTGGTAAAGAAAAAAATACAGAAAATTTAATTCCCTTAATCATGGAGGTCGCAAAAGGCAGGAAGCCTTTTATTCCAATATACGGAAACGACTATAAAACTAAAGACGGAACTGGAATTAGAGATTATGTTCATGTTAGTGATTTGGCAATTGCGCATATTAGCTCTCTGGAATATTTAATAAAACATTCTAAAAATCTAATATTAAACCTTGGTTCTGAGGCAGGCTTTTCTGTTTTAGAAATTATAGAAAGGACTAAAAGTATTTTGAAAATGGATATACCTTATAAAGTAATGGAAAGAAGGGTTGGTGACGTGGCCAAAATTGTTTCAAGTTGTTCTCAAGCTGAGGATATTATACGATGGGAAAAAAAGCACTCTGGACTAGACACCTTAATTAAATCTACCTGGCAGATATATAACAAAAAAACATAGTTTAATTATATAGTTTATGTATTGTTCATTAATTTTGGTTGAGTAAAATATTAAATATTTTATATATCGTATCTTTTATTTTTAGTAATTCGTTAGAAAATATCGCAGTATGTTATGCAAATAAAAAATTCTTGGATGTTAACCGAGCGTCAACTTTGTGATTGTGAAATGATTTTAGATGGCAGTTTTAGTCCGTTAAATGGATTTATGGTAGAAAAAGACTATAAATCTGTTTTAAAGACAATGAGGTTGGGAAACGGTAAATTATTCCCTATTCCCATAGTTCTAGATGTGAATAAAAAATTTTCTCAAAAATTAAATATTGATGATGAGATAGTGCTTCTTGATAAGGAAGGATTTCAAATTGCTCAGATGATTATTGAAAGTATATGGGAACCAGATCTAGAAAAAGAAGCAAAGCTTGCTTATGGAACTGTTGATAAAGTTCACCCAGCTGTAAACTATTTATTTAATCGACCGAATAATGTAAACATTGGTGGGAAAATAAAGAAATTAAGGATGCCTAATCATTACGATTATAAAAATTATAGACTGACGCCTAATGCCGTAAAATTAATATTTAAAGAGGAAGGTTGGAAAAAAATAATAGCATTTCAGACTAGAAATCCACTTCATAAAGCACATGTAGAAATGATTTCTAGATCTATGAGTGATCTAGATGCTAAACTTTTATTACATCCAGTTATAGGCCAAACTAGACCAGGAGACATAGATCACCATACGAGAGTGAAGTGCTACGAACATGTAATAAAAAAATATCCAAAAAAATCTGCTCTTTTAGCTCTTTTACCACTTGCAATGAGAATGGCAGGGCCTAGAGAGGCTCTTTTGCATGCAATTATTCGAAAGAATTTTGGGTGTACTCATATTATTATTGGTAGAGATCATGCGGGTCCGGGTAAAGATTCTAAGGGAAAACTATTTTATGATCCCTATGCTGCTCAAAATCTATTGAAACAATATGAAGATGAGATAAACATTAAAATGGTTGCTTTTAAGCTCATGGTTTATGTTCCAGTAAATAAAAGCTATAAAGAATTAGAAAAATTAACTTCAAACGTAAAAACTAAAACACTTTCTGGAACAGAATTAAGAGATTACTTAGACAAAGGATTAGATATTCCTAATTGGTTTACCTATCCTGAAGTTATTTCAGAACTAAAAAAGTCAAGACCTCCATTGCATAAAAAGGGGTTTACTGTTTTTTTCACAGGGTTATCAGGATCGGGAAAATCTACAATTGCTAATGGACTATTGATTAAATTACTGCAGGAGGGTAGTAGGCCAGTTACACTATTAGATGGTGATATTGTAAGAACACATTTATCAAGCGAGCTCGGGTTTTCCAAGGAGCATCGATCTCTAAATGTGCAGCGAATTGGTTTTGTTGCTAGCGAAATAACAAAAAATAGAGGAATAGCAATCTGCGCTCCTATTGCACCTTATGCTAGTGACCGTGATGCAAATCGAAAATTAATTTCAAATTTAGGAGGGTATATTGAGGTTTTTGTAAGTACTCCACTCAAGAAATGTGAGCAAAGAGATTCAAAAGGATTATATAAATTAGCAAGGGAAGGTAAGATAAAAGAGTTCACTGGAATATCTGATCCATATGAAAAGCCAGTAGGGGCAGATATTATTATAAATTCTGATGGCAGTAAAAATCCTTTAGATTTAGTTGATGAAATATTTAAAATTATAAAAGATAAAGGCTACATAAAAAATTAATTTTCAACTTAAATAATTATTCAAGAAAAAAATGGAATTTATAGATTTAAAATCTCAGCAAGCATTAATTAAAGAAAAAATCAATCAACGCATTAACGTAATTTTAGATCATGGAAAATATATTATGGGTCCCGAAGTTTATGAACTAGAAAAAAGACTTAGCATATATACCAATACTAAATTTTGTGTTACTTGTTCTTCGGGTACTGATGCATTACTTATTAGTTTATTAGCAAAAGGAATTGGTCCTGGAGATGCTGTGATAACGACTCCATTCACTTATATATCAACTGCAGAGGTGATTTCTCTTTTAGGAGCAATTCCTATATTTGTCGATATATATCCAACTACATTTAATCTGGATCCATCAAATATAGAAGCTGCAATCGCCTATGCTAAACAAAAAAAAATTACCCCTAAAGCAATCATTGCGGTCGATCTTTTTGGCTTACCTGCCCGTTATCGTCTTCTTAAGAAGGTTTCTGAAGAAAATGGTTTGTTTTTAATTGAAGATGCAGCACAAAGTTTTGGAGGAAATATTAATAATGTAAAGGCTGGAAAATTTGGTGATGTTGCATGTACTAGTTTTTTTCCAGCTAAACCATTAGGATGTTATGGAGATGGTGGTGCAATTTTTACTGATGATGAAAATCTAGCTGAAATCATGAAATCTGTACGTGTTCATGGAAGTAATGGCTATGATAAGTACGAGAATATCCGGATTGGTTTAAATGGTCGACTTGACACAATTCAAGCTGCTATTTTAATAGAGAAACTAAAAATATTTAATACAGAACTTGATTTGCGTGAAAAAATTTCCAATTACTATGATCTTAATATTTCAGACAATTTTACTAAACAATATATTCCTAAGAATTATTTTACTTCTAGAGCTCAATATTCCCTATTGGCTAATTCGTCACAACACAGAAAAGATATTATGCAAATCTTAAAAAAAAATAATATTCCTAGTATGATTTATTATAAAATACCACTTCATCTTCAGAGTGTTTTTAAAAATCTTGGATATAAAAAAGGAAGCTTGAAAAATTCAGAAAATATCTCCCAAAGAATTTTTTCTTTACCAATGCATCCATATTTAAAAAGAGTAGATCAAGATATAATTATTGAATTAATAAATAACATTAATTAGAGATGTTTATTTTTTAAGAAAAATTGATCGTTTTATGAAAGGTATAATATTAGCAGGCGGAAGTGGAACCCGTCTTTACCCTATTACAAAAAGCACTAGTAAGCAACTATTGCCAATCTATGATAAACCAATGATATATTATCCTCTTTCAATGTTAATGCTTTCGGGTATTAAAGAAATTCTAATTATTTCAACCCCTCATGACATTCAAAATTTTGAAACTCTTTTTGGCAATGGGTCACAGTTTGGGTTAAAATTTTCTTATAAAATTCAACCTTCCCCTGACGGTTTAGCTCAAGCTTTTATTTTAGGAGAAGATTTTATTGGGAAAGAAGATGTTTGTTTGGTTTTAGGCGATAATATTTTCTATGGAGCATTATTGCCAAAAAAATTAAGAGAAGCAGTAAAGACAGTAAAAAATAGCAAATGTGGAGTTGTTTTTGGCTATAGTGTTTCAGATCCTAAGAGGTATGGAGTTGTAGAGTTTAATAATAAGGGAGAAGTTATTTCCATCGAAGAGAAGCCAGAGCATCCAAAAAGCAAATATGCTTTATCTGGGCTTTATTTCTATCCAAATGAAGTTATAAATATTGCTAAAAACCAAATCCCTTCTGATCGTGGGGAACTTGAAATAACGGATACAAATATTGCATTTCTCAATAAAAACAGATTGAGAGTTGTAACTCTAGGGCGTGGTTATGCGTGGCTAGATACAGGAACGCAAGATTCGTTATTAGAAGCCTCACAATTTGTTGCAACGTTAGAGAGGCGCCAAGGAATTAAGGTTTCGTGTATCGAAGAAATATCTTATAGAATGGGATATATTAATAAAGCTCAACTAAAAATCTTAGGGGATCAAAATGCAAACAATTCTTATGGAAAATATTTATTAAATATTGCTGATTAAGATTGTTACAACTGCTTTAAAAAGTCGAAAAAATATTATAAGTGAATAATTATTGATGAAAAAAATGATATGTGTTGTAGGTGCTGGGCATTGGGGAAAAAATCATATAAAGACCCTAAGTAAGCTAAATTCTTTGTATGGTGTTGTTGATGTTGACAAAAACAATTTAGAAAAAGTAAAATTTATGTTTCCAAAAACAAGAATTCATCAGAATATTGAAGAGGCTTTAAAGTATAATTATGATGGGTTTATTATAGCTACTCCTGCAAGATCTCACTTTAGGATCGCAAAGAAAATTATTAAAGATAAAAGGCATGTGTTAATCGAAAAGCCAATGACAATGTCAATTAAAGATGCTGAAGAATTAGTCATGCTGTCAGAGGCTAAAAATGTAAATGTAATGGTAGGGCATGTGCTATTATTCCATCCTGCTGTAATGAAAATTAAGAAAATGATAGAAACAGGAGGAATAGGCGATTTACAGTATATATATAGTAATAGATTAAATCTTGGGAAGGTAAGGACTCACGAAAATGTTTTTTGGAGTCTTGCACCGCATGATATTGCAATTTTTCAGTATTTAACTAGCTCAGTCCCTAAAACAATTGATGCTAAGGGAAGTACTTTTTTACAAAAAGGCATACCCGACTCAACTTTAACACAACTAGAATATGAGAATGGAGTAAAAGGTCACATCTTTGTTAGTTGGTTGCATCCATTTAAAGAACACAGATTAGTTGTAATTGGATCAGAGGCAATGATTTCCTTTGAAGATTCTTTAAAAGACAAGCCGTTAAAACTGTATTCAAAAAAAATAGATTTTAATTTTGGGCTACCCGAAAAAATAGACGGTCCTGAAAAAATAGTTTCATTCCAAAAAAAGATGCCATTGGAAATTGAATTGGAGTATTTTATTAACCATTTATCAAAAAAGAAGCCAGATGTTTCAAATATTTATCATGGTCTTGATGTGGTTAAAACTCTTGTTAAAGCAAGTGAGCAATTATTAAATTGAAAAAAATTAAAGAAAAATTTTTCTCCCACGAATCATCTTACATTGACGAAAATGTTTCTGTTGGAGAAAATACAAAAATATGGCATTTCTCTCATATACAATCAGGTGCAAAAATAGGGAAACATTGTAGCATTGGACAAAACGTTAATGTGGGAAATAATGTAAAAATTGGGAATAATGTAAAAATTCAAAATAATGTGTCAATTTATGAAGGGGTAGAACTTGATGATTATGTTTTTTGTGGACCTTCTATGGTTTTTACAAATATAAAAATCCCAAGATCTGAATTTCCTCAACGTGGATCAAAATATTATAAAAAAACATTAGTTAAAAGATCTGCTAGTATAGGTGCTAATGCGACTATAATTTGTGGAGTTACAATAGGAGAATATGCTTTAATTGGATCTGGAGCTGTTGTTACGAAAGACGTTCCTTCATATTCTTTGGTCGTAGGAAATCCAGGCAGAGTAGTTGGTAAAGTTGATAAAAAGGGTAATAGAATTGATTATGGGTCTTAATTTATATCTACCAGATTCATTTACTTTTAAGGTACTTATTTCGAAATAGATTGAGTACTTTTCTTGTTTATTTTTCCTTTTAATTATTAAAGAAAATATCGAAGACAAATAAGTAAATAAAAAATAAAACTAGAAGGCAATTAAATTATTAATTCAAGCTTTTTAGTGTGGCTGTTACTAATAGATTTTAACGGGAAAATAATTTTCTAGATTTGGAATCTTTCGAAAAAAATTGACATTGTATGATAAATAAAAATCAAAAAATAGTATATATTGGTATGTCTGCTGATTTAGTTCATAAAGGCCATTTGAATATAATTAAAGAGGGCAGAAAACTAGGTATAGTGATAATTGGGTTATTAACTGATAATGCAATAGCTAGCTACAAAAGATTACCTTTGATAAGCTTCGAAGAAAGAAAAGTTATTGTTGAAAATTTAAAAGGGGTTAGTAAGGTAATACCGCAAAATACTTTAGATTATGTTCCTAATTTAAAAAAAATAAAACCTGATTATGTTGTTCATGGTGATGATTGGAAAGAAGGGGTTCAAAAAAAAACTCGAGATAAAGTAGTAGAAGTAATATCAAAGTGGAAAGGAAAGCTAATTGAGCCTGCTTATACAAAAGGTATTTCTTCCACTGACTTGATTAGCGCAGTTAAGGCTAATGGAATTACACCAGGGAAACGTTTAGCAACATTGAGGAGATTGATTTTAGCTAAGCCCCTTGTAAGAATCTTAGAAGCACATAATGGCCTTACGGGTTTAATTGTTGAGAAAACTTCAATTATGAAAAATGGGAAAAAATATGAATTTGATGGAATATGGGAAAGTAGTCTCACAGACTCTACTTCAAAAGGTAAGCCAGATACAGAATTAGTTGATTTTACTTCAAGGTTTCAATCTATTGAAGAAATTTTAGAAGTTACCACAAAGCCCATAATTATAGATGGTGATTCTGGAGGAAGAATTGAGCATTTTAAATTTAGAGTTAAAACTCTAGAAAGATTAGGAGTTTCTGCAATAATAATTGAAGACAAGATTGGCATGAAAAGAAATTCTCTTTTTGGTACTGATGTTAGTCAAAATCAGGATACTATTGAAAATTTTTGTAATAAAATTAAAGAAGGTAAAAATGCTCAAGTAACCAGCGATTTTATGATTATTGCTCGTGTAGAAAGTTTAATACTAGGTAAGGGGATGAAAGATGCTTTAAATAGATCTGAGCATTATATAAATGCGGGTGCTGATGCTATTATGATTCATAGTTCCAAGAAGTCTACAGATGAAATTTTTAATTTTTGTAAATATTATAAAAAAATTAAAAATAAGGTCCCGCTTGTTGTAGTTCCCTCATCATATCCTCAGGCAACTGAAGAGCAGCTAATGAAGCAAGGAGTAAATGTGGTTATTTATGCAAATCACTTAATGCGCTCTGCATATCCTGCTATGGTTGCTACGGCTAAAAATATTTTAGAAAATAATAGTGCTAAAGAAGCTTCTGAAAAATATTGCATGCCGATTAAGGAAATAATTACTTTAATACAAAGTGATAGCTAATGTCGATTGACCCAAACGTTTTTCTTAAAGAATTATTAAGAAATGGTGTTAATTTTTTTGCCGGAGTTCCAGATTCTTTACTAAAAGAATTTTGTTTGTGTGTTGAAAATAAGATTGATCAGGATAAACATATTATTACAGCAAATGAAGGAAGCGCTATTGCATTAGCATCTGGTTACTATTTAGGTAGAGGAGGAATACCTCTGGTTTACATGCAAAACTCGGGATTTGGGAATGCTTTAAATCCGTTGCTTTCTCTTAGTGATCCGGACGTTTACTCTATCCCAATAATTTTGCTTATTGGTTGGAGAGGAGACCCAGCCATAGAAGATGAGCCTCAGCATAAAAAACAAGGTAAGGTACAAATAGATTTGTTAAATGCAATCCATTACCCATATGAAATAATAGGTAAAAACGATATTAATTTTAAACAAAAAATAGCGCGAGCTGCTCAAAAGGCAAAAAAATTTAGTACTCCAGTTATTCTCTTAGTTAAAAAAAGTACATTTTCAAAATCTGGATTTAATAAAAGTTGTAAACCTAAAAATGAAATGTCTAGAGAAAATGCTTTAGAAATTATTATTGATAATCTTAGTGAAGATTCAGCACTTGTTTCTACAACAGGTAAAACTTCAAGAGAAATTTTTGAAATTAGGGAGCGAAGATTGGATTCACATAAAAAAGATTTTTTAACAGTTGGATCAATGGGACACTGCTCTTCAATTGCATTAGGAGTTGCTCTAGCAAAACCAAAAAGACCAGTCGTATGCATTGATGGAGATGGTTCTATGTTAATGCATCTAGGGGCATTAACAAATATTGCCACATCTAATTTAAAAAATTTTTATTACTTTTTATTGAATAATAGAGTTCATGAATCTGTTGGAGGTCAAGATACAGCAGCAAAGCTAATCGATTTGTCTTCGGTTGTTAATTCAATGCACGTTTTCCAGCAAGAAAAAGTGAATACAAGATTAAAATTGAAAGCAAGGCTAAAAAACTTTTTCAAAAAATCTGGACCGTGCTTTATGGAAATTGAGATATCTTCAAACTCAAGATCAAATCTTGGCAGGCCAACTATTGCACCAAGTGAAAATAAATTAGAATTTATAAATTTTGTTCGTAACCAAGAATTAAAATGACTTTTATAAATAATTGTAATCCTGTTAAAGTTTTTCAGACAAATACATGGAAAAAATTACTTACTAAACAGATATCGGATTTTAAAATTTTAAATCCAATTATTGTCACCTCCTCAGGTAATAAAAATCGTCTAAATCTAGATAGTATTTTCAATCCTGATTCAATATTTTGTTTAAGCAAAAGTAATCCAACTTTTGATGATTGTCATGAAATAATGAATTTTACAAAAACAAACTCATTCGATGGCGTAATCTCCATTGGTGGAGGATCTGTAATGGATTTGGCTAAAGTAGTAATTAGTTATATTAGCAATAAAGATTTTACCTTAACTGAATTAATATGTTTCAAAGGGCAATATGAAAACGTAGTCCCTTCCGTTTTTATCCCAACCACTCATGGCACCGGAAGCGAGGTGACAATGTGGGGTACTATTTGGGACATGAAGGAAAATAAGAAATACTCCATTTCGAATGCTAAATTATATCCCAGCGTGGCAATCTTAGATGGAAGTACAACATTATCATTGCCTTTAGAGATCTCTATAGCGACTACAATGGATGCTCTTGCTCACAGTTTTGAAGTTATTTGGAATAAAAACCAAAATAAAAATTCTATCAAAATTGCTTTAAAGTCCATAAGCTTAATCCTAAAAAATGCACCAGTCATAAAAACAGATCTTTTCAATTTAGAAGCAAGGAATAAATTACTTTATGCTTCAAATCTTGCTGGAATAGCTTTTTCTCAAACAAAAACTGCAGCAGCACATTCTATAAGTTATCCTTTAACAATCAGATATGGAATTCCTCATGGTATTGCAGTGTTTTTTTCTCTTGAGCCATTAATGGATTTAAACAGAAAATTTATTGAGGATAAATTGCAGCCACTTCTTCAACGATTAAACATTGATTTTGATGGTTTAAAAAATTATGTAAAAAGTGTTCCTGAGGGTGTCTTTAATTTGAATCTAAAAAAGTGGGGTGTAGAAAATAAAGACCTTGCAAAAATTGCAACTGAATCTTTTAATTCAAGTAGAATTCAAAATAATATTTTTAGCCTAAGCTTCGAAGATGTGCTTAATATTTTAAAAACAAACTATGAAAAATAATGGTTAAAGAAAAAAAACATATTGCAGTTATTGGTTTGGGCTATGTCGGTCTTCCTTTAGCAGTTGAGTTTAATAAAAAATATAAAGTTACTGGATTTGATGTAGACGTTGATAGGGTTGACGAGTTAATTAATGGTTTTGATCGAACAAATGAGCTGCAAAAGAATGATTTAAAAAATTTAAGGTTTACTAATAGTAAAAAAGATATAGCTCGCGCTAATATTTATATTGTCACTGTCCCCACACCTGTTGACAAAAACAACAAACCAGACCTGTCGTTTTTAGAATCAGCCTCCACTTTAGTTGGCAGCATGCTAGTTAAAAATAACATTGTAATCTTTGAATCAACTGTATTCCCAGGATGTACAGAAGAAGTTTGTGTTCCTATTTTAGAAGAAGAATCAGGGCTTAATTATAACACCGATTTCTTTTGCGGCTATAGTCCTGAAAGAATTAATCCAGGTGATAAAGAGCATACTCTTACGAAAATAGTTAAAGTAGTTTCTGGTTCAAATGAGTTTGCCTTAAATATAGTTACTAAACTCTATGAAAGTATTATATCTGCTGGAGTTCATAAAGCTTCATCTATTGCGGTTGCGGAGGCTGCAAAAGTTATAGAAAATACTCAAAGAGATGTCAATATTGCCCTGATGAATGAGCTATCGCTAATCTTTAATAAATTAAATATTGACACTTCAAAAGTTTTAGAGGCAGCATCTACAAAATGGAATTTTATAGACTTTAGGCCAGGTTTAGTTGGTGGGCACTGTATAGGTGTTGATCCCTATTATCTCACATATAAAGCTATAGAAATAGGGTATCATCCTGAGATAATCTTGACAGGTAGAAAGATTAATGATAATATGGGGGCATATATAGCTGAAAAAACTATTTCAAAGTTAGCTAGTATTGGAATAAATCCTATTGGCGCTAAGGTTGGAATTTTAGGATTGACTTTTAAAGAAAATTGTCCAGACTTGAGAAATACAAAAGTTACAGATATTATAGATAAGTTAAATGAATATCAATGTGATTTAGAGGTTTCTGATCCTTGGGCACACAGCAAAGAGGTCATAGGTCATTACAATATTAAGTTAACATCATATGATAGAATTCAAGATAAGGATGTGATAATCCTAGCAGTTAGCCATGATGCTTACAAGAACATATCAAAACGTAGGTGGAGAGAATTATTAAAACCTGGTGGTCTTGTTGTTGATGTTAAATCAATTTATAATAAATCGTTTTTTGATGAGTCAAATGTGGTTTATTGGAGACTTTGAGTATTAGATAATGGAAAAAATTTTGGTAACTGGTTCATCTGGATTTATTGGGATGCATTTATGTGAAAGTCTACTAAATGAAGATTTTCTTGTTTTAGGCATTGATAACATGAACAATTATTACGATGTTCGTTTAAAAATGTTTAGGAAGAAAAAATTAGAGCAGTTTAAAAATTTTAAATTTGAAAATATAGATATTTGCGACTTGTCATTGCTAAGAAAAGTAATTAAAAATTTTAAGCCAAATAAAATTGTTAATCTTGCTGCTCAAGCTGGAGTTAGATATAGTCTTGAAAATCCCCACGCTTACATAGATTCCAACATTGTCGGTTTTATGAATATTTTAGAGATGTGTCGTTTTAATGATGTAAAGGGGCTAGTTTATGCTTCAAGCTCATCTGTATATGGAGGGAATGAAAAAGTCCCATTTTCTATCAAAGATAGAGTTGATAAACCGATTTCTATTTATGCCGCCTCAAAAAAAGCGAATGAGTTAATGGCCCATACTTATAGTCATCTTTACGGTTTAAATACAACGGGGCTAAGGTTCTTCACCGTATATGGACCTTGGGGGAGACCTGATATGGCAATGTATATATTTGCAGAAAATATTATTAAAAATAAGCCCATACCAGTTTTTAATTATGGAAAAATGAAAAGGGATTTCACGTATATTAGTGATATTGTAGATGGCATAAGGAAAGCTCTGGATAAAAATTACCAATGTGAAATTTTTAACCTTGGTAATAATAAGACTGAAGATCTCTTTGATATGATAAAAATTATTGAACAGAGCTTAGACAAAAAAGCAACAATTGATTTAATGGAAATTCAGCCTGGGGATGTGGAAAAGACTTTTGCAGATATTAACCATTCAAATGATTTGTTAGGGTATATGCCCGCTGTTGAAATTAAAGAAGGTATCCCGAAATTTATTAAATGGTTCAAATCCTATAAGCTAGATAGAATATAAAGGACATATGCAGGGGTAGCTGTATTTGTTTCTCTATTTTTAATGGTAGTCCTTATCTAATCTAAAGTAGTTATGCAGTAGTTATTTATTTTAGTCGGATTTATTTTGTTATATATTCCTTTTGTTATATGAAACTAATTTTTTAAAAATGAGTAGTATCTACAGAAAAGGACGTGACGGATATTATTACTACCAGACCTACACTCTGAATCCAAAGTCTGGGAAAAAAAATAAAAGAATCTTCCACTCACTTGGCACAAAAAATTTTGAGGAAGCTAAAAAAAAGCAAATTGCGTATGATATAAATTATGAAAAAAAAGGAAAAAATTATTTCTCCCTTAATTTTAAAAGTAAATGGATTATAATTCTATATGTTGTTTTTATAATAATATTTTTTTCCTTTTTTAATCAATCTGCAACATCAATAAATCAAAATAACCCAATAGTAAAAAACCCTCCTTTAAACCCCTCAGTTGATATCGTTTATCAATTTAAAAATAAAAAAGTAACTAAAAATATAAATGAAAATGAAATACTAAATGACCAGGTAAAGTTAGCTGTTGATAACAGTTTTGATCCCTCGATGAATAAGAATCAACAATTCGAAGAAAATATTTTCATTCCAAAAAATACTGTTCAAAGATTTGAAAAAATTTCAAATGCTTTTGACCAAGTGAAGCTTTTTGTAACTATTGAAAACAGTGCTTCAGTAAAAGCCCAAAAAGATTTGTGTAAAAAATTAAAAAAGGATTATAATAACTATGATAATTTAATTATTTGCCTCTACAAAGATAGCGAAGTCGGAGTTGCCATAGCTAAAGGAAATGAACATAAATTTACTAACAAAGATATTAAAGAAGCTTGGTTTGCAATGTATACATATAATCCAGTTGAAGGAGAATATTTTGACGAAAATCCAGCGCAATATCTACAATCCTATTAAAAATATGAAAATTAGACTATTATTTTTATTCTCTGTATTATTTTCTCAGACTCCAGATCAAATCAAGCAGGTTAAAGATTATGTTAAACAATCTGGTATGACTGATTCTCAAGCAAAAGCAGCTGCAAGAGCTAGGGGGATTTCCGATGCTCAAATAAATGCCGTTTTAGAAAAAGATAAAGAAACTACAAAATCAAACGTTACAAGGAATTTTGATACTGACATTTCTTCAAACAGATCAGAAGTCAATAAAAATACATCTAGCATAGAGAAACCAATTTTTGAAAACAATATAACCAAAAAAGCCGATGAGATAATTGATCCTTTGAAAAATTTAAAAAAAATTAATGATGAAACTTATGATGGGTATTTTGATGACCCAAAATTAGAAATTTCTCATTTTGGATATGATATTTTTAAAAGAGATCCTGAAATTTTTCAATTGAGTTCCGTTGGGGCTGTCGATCCAGATTATCTTATAGGACCAGGGGATGAAATTATAGTAATGCTTTGGGGTGAAACCCAATTTCGTCAGGTATTAACAGTAGATAGAGAAGGGTTTGTCTTCATTCCTGAGATAGGACAAGTTTTTGTAAATGGTTTAAATTTCAATCTTTTAGAGTCAAAACTTTTTCGAGTTTTATCTCAGTCATATGCTAGCTTAAATCCTATAGGAAGAGAACCGTCAACTTTTTTAGATATTAGTTTAGGAAATTTAAGGCCTCTAAGAGTTCAGGTAATAGGCGAAGTTAACCAACCCGGGGCATATATTGTTAGTCCTTCAACCACACTATTTTCTTCATTATACTATTTTAATGGTCCAACAATTCTAGGATCATTAAGAAATATAAAGCTGATAAGGGATAATCTGGAAATAACAGACATAGATTTTTATGACTATTTGACTACAGGAAAAAAAATTAAAGATGAAAAGCTTCAGCTTGATGACATAATATTTATTCCAAAAAGATTAAAAACAGTATCAATTTTTGGAGAAGTTATGCGTCCTGGAATTTATGAGCTAAAAGACTCTGAAGGTTTATTGGACTTTCTAGAAATCGCAGGAGGTTTAAAAATAACAGCCTATCTTAATAGAGCACAAATTGACAGAGTAATATCTTTTGAAGATAGATTGACCGAAAAAAGAGATCGATCACTTGTTGATATTGATTTAGAAAAAATGATTTCAAGCAAAAATAACTTCAATTTAAATGATGGAGATAAACTAGAAATTTTCTCTATTGAGGATGTAAGGAGTAATATTGTTTCTATAAATGGATCAATTAGTAGGCCAGGACAATATGATTTAGGTAGCGGTTTAACTATCAGCCAATTAATAAACAAAGCAGACGGTATTACAGGAGATGCCTATAAAGATAGAGTGGATTTAATTAGAGTAGATTTAGATTTTAATGAAATATTATTCAAACTTAACCTGGATTCAATATTAATGAAAAATGATAGCCATGACATTAATTTAAAAAACATGGATAATGTTCGTATTTATAGCAATACTGAAATAACTAGAGATGCATTTGTAAGCATAACTGGAGCTACAATAAAACCAGGTCAATACGAGCTTCAGAAAAATATGACACTTTATGATCTATTGTTTAAGTCTGGTTTAAATCCTGTGGATAAAGAATATAAAAAGGAAGTTTTCTTACCCAGGGGCGAGATCGTTAGATTTAGCGGAAATAATGATGAAAAAAAAATCATACCGTTCAATGTTGAGAATGTTCTAAATAAAGAATTCGGTTCAGATGATCTTCTTAAAAATGGAGACCATATTCATATTTATAAGTTAAATGAAATTGTTGGCGAAAGAAAATTTGTTAAAATTGAAGGTCATGTTAAAAGACCTGGGACTTATGAATTATATGAAGGTAATATGACATTATTCGATATGATTTTTAAAGCTGGAGGCTACGATGATATTGTCTTTAAATCTAAAACATTTCTAGATAGAGCAGATTTAATAAGACTTACTGATGATGGTGTTGGGAAAAAAATAATACCTTTTGACTTAGGAGCCTTGATTGAATCTAAAGAAAATAATTTTAAGCTACTTCCGGGCGATCAAATTAATGTTTACTCAAATGAAACACTCAACAGTGTTAAATATGTTACAATTCAAGGGGCCATCAATATTCCAGGAGAGTACGAATTAAGAAAAGGTATGACGGTTAAAGACCTCATATTGCAAAGTGGTGGAGTAACAAAAAACATGTATAAATATAAAATTGAAATTGCAAGGGTTGATCCAGATAAACTTAGCGAAGCAATTTATGGAGAGACAATATCGCTTGATATGTTTAATGATTATTCTTTATCAAGTGTAGAATATTCAACAGATTCAAAAGAATTAGTAGTTAGTCGTGAAGAATTCCAGCTTATGCCCTATGATTATATAAATATACATCCAGATCCTTATTTTTTAGTCGATCGGAAAGTAACAATTCAAGGTGCGGTGCATTATCCAGGTGCATACATTATTCAAGGACCAGATGAAACAATTTCTGAAATAATAAAAAGAGCTGGAGGGTTAATGCCAAACGCTTATCCTTTTGCTTCGACTTTCACAAGAAATGGTAAAGATGTGAAAATAGATTTAAGAAAAATATTAAAGGGTGGCAAAAAGAATGATATAAAAATACAAAATAATGATTCTATTTTAATAGCAAAGAAGCCAACTATTGTTGAAATTGATGGTGAGGTAAACACGCCAGGAAACTATAAATTTATTCGAGCTAAAAGGGCAAGCAAATACATTTCATATGCTGGTGGATTTAGTCAAGATGCAGATCAAAAAAATGTATGGATAGAATACCCGAATGGTAGATCAAAGCGATATAGAAGGTTTTTATCTAACCCTATAATATATGATGGGTCAAAGATTATCGTTGGCAAAAAGAAAGAAGAAGAGCCTTTTGATAGCACTGAATATGCCAAAGAATTAACAGCCATATTAGCCAATTTGGCACAAGCTTTATCATTAATTTTATTAGTTAGGTCATAATTACATTGTCAAAAAATTCGAAGATCAGTAGCTATGTGGAAGATAATAGCAATTTTATTAAATTGAATGATATAGTTTTCTTTTTTGCAAAACACATTAATCTTTTTATTCTAAATATCATTTTATTTGGATCACTATCTATCTTGTACGCTCAGTTTATTGCTGAGCATCAATTTACATCAACTGCAAAAATCATGTCCACTTCTAGTGGAGGCCAATCTCAAATAGCAGGATTGGCATCAGAATTTGGTATATCACTGCCAACAAGTCAATCTGAGCCGAAGTGGGTTTATGATGATATAATAAAAAGTAGAACTCTTGCAAAAGCAATACTAAAAAGAGATTTTTTTTCAGAACAATTTAAAAAACAGCTACCTATTATAAATATTCTTAATAACGCAGAAAAATTAAATAAAGAAGATTTATATAAAATTGAAATTAAAACAATAAACAAGTTAATAGATATGCTTTCTCTTTCTCAAAATATAAAAACTGGGGTGTATACTCTTTCATTAACAAGTCCTGATAGACAGCTTTCCCAATATCTTGTAAATGCTTTTATTGAGGAGCTTGATTTGCATCAAAGAAATTATAACAAAATGATAACGGGAGAGGCGAGAGAATTTATTGAAAAAAGAATTGAGACAACAAAAAATGAATTGAATTTAGCAGAGGAAAACCTAAAAGATTTTGCAATCAGAAATAGAAGAATTGAAAATTCCCCACTCCTATTACTAGAGCAACAGAGGTTGACAAGGGAAGTCAGTGTTTTAATTGGGGTTTTTACAACTTTAAAACAGCAGCTAGAAACTACAAAAATTGAAGAATTGAAAGAATCAAATTATGTGATAGTAGTTGACCCTCCTGAATTACCGCTTATTCGTTCAAGTCCAAGGAAAAAATCTATAGTCATTTTTGCTGCGGTTTTTTCCTTTTTACTAGCAACAGGAATAGGTTTAATTAAAGAATTTTTGGATTCAACTACAAAAACAGAAAGAAAAAAATTTATTGCAGCTAAAGAATTATTTTTTCATAATTTATTTTCAATTATTAAAAAGTAAACTTGAAGAAGGCATAGTAAATTTTACTTTACAATAAAATAAAAAAGGATAAGGATGATGAATATATCTTGCATGATACCAGCAAGGATTGGCAGCCAAAGGGTAAAATTAAAAAATTTAAGACTTATAAATGGCAAACCATTAATCTCTTATATTATTGAAACCGCAATTGAATCAAAAAGCTTTGACGATATTTATATTAATTCAGATTCTTTAATATTTAAAGAAATAGCAGAACAATATGGAATCAAGTTTTATAAAAGACCTGAAATTTATGCAACAAACACTGCTTCAAATGATGACTTTGCACTAGACTTTTTACAAAACACTAAATGTAACACCTTGATACAATTGCTTCCAACTTCACCATTTATATCCACTGATGAAATTAATCAATTTATCAAATATATGATTGAAAATAAATTAGATACATTAGTATCGACAACAGATGTTCAAATTGAAAGTATTTACAAAGGTCAACCTATAAATTTTGAAATTATGGAACATACCCTGCCTTCTCAATCTCTTGAACCTATAAAAGCATATGCCTGTGGAATAATGGGTTGGAATAGAAAGAATTATATTGAAAATATGGAAAAATATAATTGTGCATATCATGGAGCTAATGGCAAGGTAGGATATTTCCCGCTTAAGGGTTTTTCAACTGTAGATATTGATAATGAAGAGGATTTTATGATTGCTGAGGCTATTGCAAATGGTATGGATACAAGCCCTAGCAAAGTAGAATATTACAAGTAAAATTCAAGCAATTTATAAAGGTGTTTAACTATGAAAATTGATTCAGATGTAGTAAGTGTTTTGAAAGATGATGGTATCAAAGATGCTTCGTGGAAGCAGATAAAAAAATATGAAAATATCAATTCTATCAACCTTGAAGAAATTAGAGCTGAACTTGGAATGGGCTCTTGGGCAGTTAGAATCGCATTTAATAAACGTTTCGGAGGAGTAGTTATTCAACAGCATCCAGGAGAAGGAAATAGAGAACACTACCATCCTGATGCAGATGAAAACTGGGTTGTTATGGAAGGGGAATGGGAATGGTGGATTGACGGGCTGGGTACTAAGATTGTAAAACAAAATGATATTATTGTTGTACCTAAGCAAACTCTGCATAAGATTACATGCGTTGGTAAATCAGTAGGTGTTAGATATGCAATTACTAAGCCTGACGTTGAGCATATATACAAGTGATTTTGTTTAATTAATTAGAGTATAAATTTTAAGATATGAATAGAAGTTCTATTTTTGGTAAAAAAATCGATTTTGAAAAAAGTGAAGGGTGTTATCTCTATGATAAGATCTCAAACAAAAAATTCATCGATTTTTTTGGAATGTATTCATCTGTTTCTATCGGATACAATCACGAAATATTTAATTGCGAGGATTATAAAGATGAGCTTTTAAGAGTCTCAAATGTTAAAATAACTAATTGTGAAATGTTGTCTGACGAATCATCTGAATTTGATGAAATGTTTAGAAACTATACCTCATTAGGTGTTTTTGACGCTTACCATTATACCTGTACGGGAGCATTGGCAATTGAGGCTGCAATAAAAACCGCAATGGATTATAAAGGTTCTGGTTTTCAACGTATAGTATCTTTTAAAGGAAGTTTTCATGGAATTAATAGTTACGGCGGGATAATTACAGATAGATTTGATCCAGTAAGCCAAAGATTAGATGGTTTTCCAGGTGGATATTATGAAAAGTTTACAAATCCAATTATTACCTATGAAAAAGGGAAGCCGTTTGAGGATAAATTGTTAGTAGAGATGACTTTAAATGAAGTCAAGGAAACTATTACTCAAAATAATGATACATGTGCTATAGTTGTTGAACCAATTCAATGTACGTTTGGTGATAGATATTTTCCCAATTCATTTTTTATTGGCTTAAGAGAGATAGCTAGTGAATATGATATTCCACTAATTTTTGATGAGGTTCAGGTAGGATTTGGAGCAACTGGGAAAATATGGTTTTTCGAAAACACTCCAATTAAGCCAGATATAATTTGCTTTGGGAAAAAAACTCAATTGTCAGGAATTGCAGTGCAGAAAAAGTTTACTAAAATCTTTCAGAAATCAATTCGGTTGGAAGTCACATGGGATGCAGACTTATTAGACATGGTTAGGTGTAAACAAGTAATGAAAGCATATAAAAAATATAATGTTTTAGACAATGTTCGTGACCAATCAAAAATTCTATTTGATGGATTAAAAGAAAATAAATTTTTGTTAAATGTTCGTAACAAAGGTTTATTATTTGCCTTTGACTTTGAGAACAAAAAAATTAGAGATCATTTTGTTATTGAATTAGAAAAAAACGGTTTGATATGTAACCCTACAAGAGATAAGACTATAAGGTTTAGGCCACACCTTTTAATAAAAAAGAAAGAAATTATTCATGCCTTAGAAATAATCAGATCAATTAATATTTAGTAATGAGGGTTGCCTTGATACAAATGTCCTCAGGTCATAATAAAGAAAAGAACATAGAGTGTGCGGTTAGATTAATTGAAAAATCTATAGCACAGCACAAAGCTGAACTAATAATTCTTCCAGAAACCTTTAATTATAGAGGGGAATTACATTCATCAAATAAATCAAAGAAATATACAGAGTTTATTCCAGGTGAATCACTATTGCCTCTAATGTCTATTGCAGAAAAAAGTTCTGTTTATATATTAGCTGGGTCTGTATACGAGCGAGTAAGGGCTAATAATAAATGTTTTAATACGTCTGTCCTTATAGACAGTAATGGTGAAATTATTTTAAAATATAGAAAAATAAATCTATTTAAAGCGTCAATAGGGTCCAGCGTTGCAGATGAGTCTGACTACTACCTTCAAGGAGATGAAATAAAGATTGCTAAAGTAAAAAATTTTCAAATAGGATTTACTATATGTTTTGATTTGAGATTTCCAGAGTTATTTAGAAAATACTTTACCAATGACATTGAAGCTATTTGTGTCCCTTCTTCTTTCACAAGATTTACAGGTAAAGCTCATTGGGAGGTTCTTCTAAGAGCACGTGCAATAGAAAATAATTGTTATATTCTTGCTCCAAATCAAATCGGATATGATTCCAATAATATAGAAAGTTTTGGTAATAGTATGATCATTAATCCTTGGGGTGAAGTATGCGCTCGAGCTTCAGAAAACAAGGAAGAAATTATTTGTTTTAATCTATCTAAAGATTCATTTTTGAAAACAAAAAAAATATTACCTTACTTATTCTCAAAAAACTAATGTAATCAAATAAAATGAAAAAAGTAGTTATTTTTGGAGGGGCTGGATTTATTGGAAGCCATACAGCTGATTTATTAACTGAAAAAGGATATAAGGTATTTCTT
>CACKSF010000004.1 GCA_902602795.1 uncultured Fidelibacterota bacterium | reverse complement strand
AATTATTTAATGCAAAAGCAATAGGGCTTAAAACGAATTTTATTTTTTTTCTTAAACAGAATGGAAGATTACAGACAGAGATTTCATTTGTAAATGTTGGAGAAGAAAACAATTTTAACCTTCTACCCCCAGAGGTTTTGGAAGGGTATGCGTATGGAAAAAGTCTAAAAACAAACTCTAAATTGCAATATATATTGAATAAATCTTTATCGTTTAATTTAAATCTCAATACAATAAATGATGCAAGGTATAAAAATATGATTACATTACAAGGAGAAGTACGTGCATATTTTTAGATTTATTTTTCTAGTTTGTATTCCTTTATTTTCTCAAAAAGATGAAATAAAGATTAAAACGCTCGACTCCGCTCAAATAGAATTAACCTTAGATTCACTATTAAAGGAACAAAACTCTATTAGTTTAGAATATCATCTAAAATCATATGATATTCAAAATAATATCTCCAGCTATGAAATTAAGGATTCTGGTAAGGTTGCTGACTCACTAATACTGGTTTGTGATAATCATTTCAGTGATAACTTTATTAAACAGATTTTACAACCTTTCGAAAATATTTTTATAGGAACCCAATATTCTATTATAAGTCAAGATTTGTCAGAAAAATATTATTTTATTAATGAAATGCCATATTTTAAGTACAGATTGTTTGGAGAACAAAACTTAGCTGCATTGCTATTTATAGAAACAGAATTCAATAGCTTTTTAACTGGCTCTTTCGGTTTAAGTAAAATAAATAATCAGCTTGATTTTATAGGCGAGCTAGATTTAGATATTGAAAATCTTTCTGGCAATGCTGAACAGCTTAAAATCTTTTGGAAAAAAAATAAAAATATATCACAAGTAATAAAATTAAGAACTTTCTATCCTCATATTTTAGGCACTAAAATTGGTTCTTTTTTCCAATATGATTTTGAGAATTACAATAGCTTTTTCACAAAAAGTGAAAAAAAGATAATGCTACATACTTTTTTACCGATTTTAAATAATTTCAAAGTAGGATATTTGAGGGGAAAAATTTTAGCAACAAAATCTGGGAAAGAATCTGGGTATGTAAATGGAGATTATCTTGCTATTGCTCTTAATTCAAATTTTGACACAAGGAATGATAGGTTACTTCCTTCCTCAGGGAAATATTTCAAATTGATGGTTGATGGGGGTGTAGATAAAAAAAAAATATACTTTAAAACAAATTTAGAATATCAGCTCTTTTTCCACACATTAGGGAATATATATACTAAAGTCCAAACAGTATCTCATAATATTAATTATTTAAATGGAAATGTCCCAAAGTCTAGATATTTTAAACTGGGAGGCTCTTCATCTTTAAGAGGGGTGAATGAGGAGTCTCTCTTGAAATCTCAATTTTATATTTTTACCTTAGAATTTATCCAGCACCAAAAGAGGACATTGCAAATAAAATCATTTATAGATTTAGGTCTAGATAAGGTTACTAATTTTAAAGAGTACTTATATGGTTATGGATTTGGTATAAAAAATGTTAACGACAAAACTATTTTTAGTATTGATTATTCTTTGAATTCGCGTGAATGGGAAAATGGAAAAATTCATTTTAAATGGTCTGCAAGGTTATAAAATTATATAATAACTGTTGAATATGTATATTCAAAAAAAAGAAAGTATAATTTTTTTATCTTTAATTTTTATCATTCTTGGATGTGAAAGTAAAAGGGATGCTATTGGAGCTGACAACGAGATAAGAGTAATTTGCTCGGATGTTGATAAAGATAATGTTAAAAAATTTCTTAAATTGATTTTTGACGACAGCTTATATACTCCAGAGCCAGAGCCCTTTTATGTTTTAAAATTTTCCAGTCCTGAATCGTACACTAAATTAAAAAAACAAACGCATGTTGTTATTGCGGCTATCGATCGCGATTCTGCGAATACTGGTTTAAAATTAATTAATAATGTCCTACCAGTTAAACAGAGAAAAAATATGTTGTCGGATGATCCAATTTTACTTGCAAAAGATGTGCATGCAAATCATCAATTATTTATGGTTATAAATGCAAATTCTTATCAACATCTTATAGAATTTGCTGATAAGAAAAAGAATTATATAAAAAGAAACTTCAATGAACAATTCTTGGTTAGACAAAGTAGATTTTTATTCAATCAAAATAGTATTAATACTTTAAGAGACTCCTTGCGTGCCGAATTTGGATGGAGTTTAGATTTACCATGGGGATGGGATATTGTAAAAAAGGTTCCAAGTTCTAATTTTGTTTGGCTTGGTAAAGAGATGCCTTACCAATGGATTGGAATTGGTTGGAGTAAAGGGAATATAGCCGATACTGAATTGGCAGTTGGTAAACACCTTTGGGAGTGGCCTAAAAATAATTATAAATCGATTCAATTTAGTCATTATAATTTCGATCTAAAAAATGCTGATAAAAATAATTTTACAGCTTGGAGGGCAACAGGAATTTGGGAGACTTCTGACCTTTTAGAATCAAAAGGGGGACCATTTCGTTCTTATGTTTTTTATGACAAGAAAAAAGATTTAACTTATCACTTAAATTATTTAATCTTCCATCCAGGAAATTTTAAATCAATTTTTTTTAGACAAGCTGATATGATACTTAAAACATTTAAAACTTATTAGAGATGAAAATATTAGTCACTGGTTCGTATGGCCAACTAGGTAGGTCTCTTTTTAATACTTTAAATTCGAATATAGAAATCTTTTGGACTGGAAGAAATATTCCTTTCAAAGGAAACGGTTTTTATCTTGATATATGTGATAGAATTAATTTAAAAGGATTAATTAGTTTACACGATCCGGATATTTTAATAAATCTTGCGGCCATGACTAATGTCGATTTTTGTGAAAAAAATTCTAAATTAGCAAGAGAAATCAATACTAATGGTGTAAGAAATATTTGTGATACATTTAAAGGAAAGATTATTCAGTTATCAACAGATTATGTATTTGATGGTAAGAATGGACCCTATGTCGAAGAAGATGAAACCTCTCCTTTATCAGTTTATGGCAAAACAAAACTAGAGGCAGAAAAAATTATTAAATCTCATAATCCTGACAATCTTATTATAAGGGGAAATGTATTATATGATAACTGTTTAAATAGTCGAGCTAGCTTTCTTAATTGGGTAGTAAAATCCTTAAAGGAGAAAATTCCCATTAATGTTGTTGATGACCAGATAAATAACCCTACTTGGACTCAATCAATGGCTAAAATTATTGGTCTCTGCGTTGATAAAGAAATCAGTGGAATATATCATTGGGGAGATGCTGAATTTGTGAGTAGATATAAATTTGCTAAGATGATAGCAAAACATTATAATCTTAAAATGGAGTTAATTCATCCAAAATCCACCGAAGAATTGGGACAGATTGCTCCAAGACCTTTAAAATCAGGCTTATTATCAGAAAGGATTGCTAAGATATTGGATATTCAACAACCATCTATAAATGAATGCTTAAATCAAATATTACCAAAGTAATATGAAAACTTTAATAATAACACCAACATACAATGAAAAAAAGAATATAAAATCTTTTATTAAAACAGTTTTTAAGCATAATCCTGAAGCTCATTTGTTGATAATAGACGATAATTCTCCTGACAAAACTAGCTTAGAAGTGTCGAATCTTCAAAAAATATTCCCCAACCTGTTTTTAAAAAATAGACCAAATAAGCAAGGCCTGGGGACCGCTTACATTGAGGGATTCTCATGGGCTGTAACAAATGATTATCACTTTGTGGTACAAATGGATGCAGATTTATCTCATGATCCGAAAGATGTTATAAAACTTGTGGATCATTTAAAAAATTATGACTTGGTAATTGGGAGTAGATATATCGAAGGGGTCAGTGTTGTTAATTGGCCAATTAGAAGGCTTCTGTTAAGCTATGGCGCAAATTTATATTCAAGATTAATAACTGGGATACCAATAATTGACAGTACGGGTGGTTTTAAAGCATGGAGAATTTCTTTACTAAAAAAAATTTCGTTATCGAAAGTCCAATCTCAGGGTTACTCTTTCCAAATTGAAATGAATTTTCGTTCTTGGAGACTGGGAGCTAAGATAAAAGAAGAGTCAATTATTTTTTTTGATAGGACAGTTGGAGAATCCAAAATGTCTAAAAACATTGTTTATGAAGCAATTTTTATGGTTTGGAGGCTTCGTTTATGGAAAATATTCAAATGGGTATAGCCTCATAATGGATATTTCAATATGCATCGTAAACTTAAATTCAATAAAACAACTTGATAAATGTCTAAAATCTTTAAAATCTGGAATTTTGCCATTATCCTATGAAGTAATAGTAGTCGATAATTTTTCAAAAGATGGTTCACAAAATTTCATTAGAAAAAATTTTAGTAATGTTCGTTTAATTACAAATCTTCGAAATCAGGGGTATACATCAGAAATTAATAAAGCCATGAAAATAGGAGTGGGAAGATATAAACTAATTTTAAATCCTGATTCGAGACTAATGCCGCAGTCGATTGTAACATTAGTATCTTTCATGAAAAAAACTGATGGAGTAGGTATTGTAGGACCTTTAGTTTTGAATGAAGATGGCTCCTTTCAATGGTCGTGTAGAAGAGGAGTTGCTCGACCTCTTGCGGTTTTTAGTTACTTTTTAGGAATAGCAAAGTTATTTCCTGGAAATGAGATTTTCACAGGATATCATCTTAATCATTTAAATATAAGAGATATAAATGAGGTCTCTGGTGTGTCAGGATCGTGTATGTTAATTGATCAGAAATTGATTGATGAAATTGGTTATTTTGATGAAAAGTACTTTGCTTATCAGGAGGACTCTGACTATTGTCTTAGAGCTATAAATAGTGGATGGAAAGTTTATTACAATCCTGAAGCAGTGGTTATCCATAAAGGAGGACATGGAGGATCGAATTCAGTACCTTTTAAATCTACTTTTGAATGGCATAGGTCATATATGATTTATTACTTTAAACACTTTAGTAAGGATTATGGAATTTTTTTTAACATTATGTATTCGGTTATCATGATTGGTAAGTTGATTATTTCTGAAATATTCCTTTTGGTTCGTAGATAAATGACGGAGGATATATATCTTGATCATGCTTTGATGCTAATTTTAGCTAGTTCATTACTATCTATTTTACTCAGCTGGTTTAGCATCAAGATTGCTCCAGCAATCGGGTTGATGGATATACCTGGAAGTGCAGAACATAAAAGTCATCCAAACCCAATTCCTTTAACTGGCGGAATTGTTTTAATTGATTTACTAATAATAATGGTTTTATTAACTGGTCTATGGAAAGACACGAAAATATTGGGAATTGTGTTATCTGGAATAGTTATTTCAATTTTTGGTTTATTAGATGATTTTCTAAACTTATCTCCATTAAAGAAGTTTATTGGGCAAATACTAGCATCTGTAATCTTAATTTATTTTGGAATACAAGTTAGTTTTTTTAGTTCCCCTGAATTTTTTTTTCATACAGAATCAGAATTAGATCTATGGCTTAATCTATTATTTACAGTTTTCTGGATTACAACATTAACAAATGCCTTCAATTTTATTGATAGTATTGATGGCTTGGCTGTTGGGTTGAGCGGATTGTCTATTGTTTTCTTTTTATTTATTTCAATTATATCTGGGCAGGTTATTATTCTAAATTTTTGTTCAATTTTATTGGGCGCTTGTATCGGCCTTTATTTTTTTAATGCTCACCCTGCAAGATTATTTTTAGGAGACTCAGGGGCTCAATCACTTGGGTTTTTTCTTGGTTCTATTGCTATAATTTTTGACCCTATTACCGGCAATCAGTCCTCAACATGGTTTGTTCCCGTTTTATTTTTCTACGTACCATTATTTGATCTTTTGTTAGTTATTATTTCAAGAATAAGAAGAAAAAAAAATATATATCAAGCTTCCCGCGACCATACTTTTCATAGGCTAGAACAAATGGGTTTTCCTATACAGCATGCTGTGCTATTAATGCATGGAGTGTCTTTAGCTGTGAGTATGATAGGATATTTATGTTTAAATTTAAACTCAATTTATGCTAATCTTATTTTTATTCTTACATTGTTTTTTGGGTTATTCTTGTTAAATAAATTAGATAAGAATTATTACTAATTGTCATGCCATATTTTTATTTAGATTTTGAAAAATCGTTAAAGCCTCTTGATGATATCATTCAATCGCTTGAATCTAGAGGCAGTAATATTTCTAAAGAGGAAATACATTCTCTTGCTGCAAAAAAATTAGAAAGAAAGGTTTTGATGGAAAATATTTACTCCAATTTAACGCGTTGGCAGCGTGTTCAACTTGCTCGTCATCCTAAACGACCGTATTCTTTAGATTATATAAAATATTTTTCTAGTGATTTTATAGAATTACATGGTGATCGACACTTTGGCGATGACCCTGCAGTTATATCTGGTGTCGGGTCTTTTGGTGATTATAAAGTAGTTTGGATTGGTCAGCAAAAGGGTAAAAATACAAAAGAAAATCTTTTTAGAAACTTTGGGATGATGAGACCAGAAGGTTATAGGAAGGCTTTAAGAATAATGAAGCTAGCAGAAAAGTTTAGTCTTCCTGTTATAACTCTAATGGATACAATTGGAGCCTACCCAGGCATAGGTGCTGAAGAAAGAGGCCAAGGACAGGCAATCGCTAATAATTTATTCCATATGGCAGGGCTATCGGTCCCGATTATAAGTGTAGTAATTGGTGAAGGGGCGAGTGGAGGTGCATTGGGAATTGGAGTATGTGATGTAATGATCATGATGGAAAACACTTGGTATTCAGTAATTAGTCCAGAAGGGTGTGCATCGATACTTTTTAGAGACGCAAACCGTGCGGAGGATGCTGCAGAAGCTCTTAAACCTATCCCATCTGATCTAGCTGAAATGGGAATTTGCGATGAAATAATTGATGAACCAAATGGAGGAGCACAAAGAGATTTTGAATCTTCTGCTATTTTGCTTAAGGGTGCATTATTAACCCATCTAGATTCTTTATCATCGATTGATTCAGAAAAATTTCTTGAAAAAAGAATACAGCGGTATGATAAACTAAGTTATTTTGAAGAAATAGATTGATAAAGCATCTTCATCCCATTAAAGTGTATTATAGAGATATTGATAAAATGGGTATTGTTTATTACTCACGTTATTTTGAATATTTTGAAGAATCCAGAACAGAACTATTCGCATCTATAGGACTCCAAATAAGTAGTGTGGAACAAGAAGGAATTACACTTCCTGTAATTTCTAGCCATTGTGATTTTAAAAAAGGAACAAAGTTTGAAGATGTTATCTTAATTAGATCTTCAATAAACAAAAGTCCTCGTTCTACACTGAAAGTCTCGTATAGGGCCGTTTTAAAAGAAACAAATGACTTGTTAGCCACAGGGTACACTATTCATGCATTTGTAAATAGTTCAGGTAATCCAATAAAGCCTCCAAAAAGTATTTTGGAATACTTACAAAAATACTTTAAGAATTAGATAGTTTTTCTTTTTCCAATAATTAGAATTTCAATTAAAATATTATTTAATATTAATTAAATATACAGATAGGACTCCTAGTCCTCCTCCCAGAATAGTAGATAGCTGAAATGGCTCATCTAAAAAATATATAGCAAATAAAATTGCAGTAAAGGGTACTAGAAAAATATACGAACTTGCTTTTTTAGGGCCTAGCCTAGTTGATGCATAAAAATATATTGATGTTCCAAAAGCCATTGCAAATACAGATAGGATAATTAAGTTGATCCAAAATATTAAGTCAAATTCAGTTATCGAAAACAAATTACTATACTGTACATAGGGTAGACTAATAAATGCAGAAAACAAGAATGTCCAGAAGCTATAAGATGAAAATGATATTTTTTCTTTTGATTTAGATGTAGTAATTGTTACCGCCGCCCATGAAAGAGATGCTAGAATAAAAAATAAGTTCCCGGAATTATAAAAAATAAAAAAGTTTAGTTCCCAAATTCTTAATATTATACTACCCGCTACCAGTCCAATAAAAAGACCAACACGATCTTTTCTAGGAAGAGTATCGTAGTTAAATAGGCTTGAAAAAATTGACGTTAATATTGGATTCAAAGTTGTGACCAGTACACCTCCAGTTCCAGCTAAACCTATTTGAGTCCCTTTGAAATAGAAAAAATTATAGAGTACCATGAAAATCGAGTTTAAAATTATTATTGGTATGACTCTTGTGGGCAGCATTAAAGATTCCCTGATTATTACAACGAAAAAAAAACATATCGAAGCAATTGTAAATCTCCAGAACATTATTAGGGGAGGGTCAGCATAAGTGCCTAAAATTTTTGCATTAGTCCAAGATAAGCCCCACGTAGTCATGGCAAATACCATGAATGCAGAAAGCTTTAATTGCTTTGCTTGGTCCATTATTAAAATTACATTCGAAACACAGGTGAATTTATAACTGCTTTTGGGTTAGTTTTTAGAATCTTACAGGCTTGAATCAGAATTTTCCTTGTATCAGTTGGATTAATTATCCCATCATCCCAAATACGAGCGCTTGAATAGTAAGGATGACCTTCAGCTTCATATTTTTCTAAAATAGGTTTTCTAATATTTTCAAGTTCAATATTATCGATAGTATTTCCAGCGTTTATATTTTGATTTAGTTTAATTGTGGATAGTACATCTGCAGCCTGTATTCCACCCATTACCGAAATCCTAGCATTGGGCCACATCCAAAGGAATCTTGGTTGATAAGCTCGCCCGCACATTGCATAGTTGCCTGCTCCAAAACTTCCACCAACTATTATTGTAAGCTTTGGAACTGTAGCCGTTGCGACAGCTTGAACCATTTTAGCACCATCTTTAGCGATTCCTTTTTTTTCTGCATGCTTTCCAACCATAAATCCAGTAATGTTTTGAAGAAATAATAATGGAATATTTCTTTGATTACATATTTCCACAAAATGTGCGCCTTTAAGAGATGTTTCACTAAACAGAATTCCATTGTTTGCAATAATACCTAAAGGTAGACCTCCAATTTTTGAAAAACCTGTCACTAAGGTTTTTGCATAATCAGCTTTGAATTCCTCAAAATTTGAATTATCCACAATCCGAGCTATAATTTCATGGACATTAGTTGGACGCTGGTGACTTTTTTCAATAATACCAAATAAATCGTCTGTGTCATAAATTGGCTCTGAAAAATTTAATTTAATTTTGTTTGATTTAAGTGGTAAATGATCAATAATTGAAATTATTTTTTTTAATGCATCTTGGTCATTTTCAGCAAAATGGTCAGCTACTCCGCTGTATTTCGTATGTAATGTAGCACCTCCCAACTCCTCTGCGGTAGTGTCTTCACCAATAGCAGCTTTTACTAAAGGAGGTCCACCAAGGAAAATGGTACCTGTTTTATTAACTATGATAGCTTCATCACTCATCGCAGGAACATAAGCGCCTCCAGCAGTACAAGACCCCATAACTGCAGCAATTTGAGGTATTCCTTTAGCGCTCATTCTTGCTTGGTTATAAAAGATTCGTCCAAAGTGATCCCGGTCTGGGAATACTTCATCTTGTTTCGGGAGAAAAGCACCTCCACTATCTACAAGATAAATGCATGGTAGATTATTTTCTAGTGCGATTTCTTGAGCACGTAAATGTTTCTTTACGGTTAAGGGATAGTATGATCCTCCTTTTACAGTTGCATCATTTGCGATTACTATACAAGAGCGACCCCTGATTGTAATCATACCAGTAATAATACCTGCTGCAGGTATGTGATCATCATAAACTTGATAAGCTGCAAGTTCAGAAAACTCAACAAATAAACTTTCCTTATCTTTTAATAAATCGATTCGTTTTCTTACAGTAAGCTTACCTTTTGACTCATGTCTCTCCACTTTGGAGCGAGGGCCCATTTCATATATTTTACTTTTTATGGCATCTAGTTCTGATGCTATTCTTTTATTATAGTTGTAATTAGATTTATAGGCTTGAGTGTTTTTATCAACTATAGACTTTATTATTGCCATTTTTAAGAAGGATAATTTGGTATCAAATAATAAATTAGAAATAGAAGTTTCTATTATCTATTATCTCGGCCTCATCTTTTAAATTTGAAATCCAGGCTTGGAAATACTGATTCTGTTTTTTAGAAAATAAGTTTTTTTGGATTTGATTTTTTTCAGCAGCAAATGCCGTTGAATCAATATTTGATTTTGAATGTACCTGCAAAATAGCATATCCTTGATTTGTTTCAATGGGGCCTATGATTTTACCTATTGGAGCAACAGAAACAGCACCTGTTACATAATTGCTTCTTCCAATGCTAGGAAAACCTTGACTAAGTTTTTTAGTTTCTTTGATAAACCCATCTAGTCCTTTTTTGCTCTTAACTAAATCAGGTAGTTTTTTTTCTCCTGATGATATATCAATCAGTAGTTTGTTTATTTCATCAAGAGCGGCCTTTTTGCTCTTCTCATTCTTAATTTTGGATACTATCTGTGTTTTGACATCCTCAATTGTTTTAAATCCTTCTGGTATTATAGAATCTAACGTGCAAAGAACAAAGTATTGGTTGTTTTCTAAAATATCTGAGACTGTATTAATTTTATTATTAAATGCAAACCGAACCGCTGATCGAAAATTACCTAATCCTTCAATTGTTAAATCATCTCCACTTAGTTTTTTTGTTTTAGATATGCTTAGATTATAATTTTCAGCCGCTGAAATAAATCCATTATCTTGGACATCATAGCTAAAAAGAGTAGCACTCCTCTTTAAATTAGATAGAGTAGATGGAGAAATATCAATTTTTATAAGAATGTGAGAAGCAAGGATCTCATTATCACCATTTTTATCAATTCTTTTATCTCTAACATGTATTATGTGGTAGCCAAACCTAGACATAACAGGGCCTACTATTTGATTTTTCGAGGCTTGAAATGCGGCTTCCTCAAAAGGCTTTACCATTCTTCCTTTTTTAAACCAACCAAGATCTCCTCCTTTAATACCCTGGTTGCTTGGATCCATAGTATATTGATTTGCAAGCGAAGCAAAATCTTCATTGTAACTTGCTTTTTGAACCAGCTCATCTGCTAAGTCTTTGGCGTCAATCGAGTCTTGCTCGGAAGGTTTCTTTTCCCAGGAAACGTAATTTAATGTTCTAAGTTCACTGTGTTTAAATTCATCTGATTTGATTTTATTGTATCTTTCAATGATTTCATCTTCAGTTGGTTCAGAGTCCTCTTTAGATAACAAGGCAGATGTTATGTGTAAAGCTGTTAAAGTATAATTTATGTTTTTATTTTTAAATTCATCCATAATTTCATTTTCTGAAATAACTATACTTTCATCAATCAATTTCTGAAGTTTAAAATTAGGTATATAAGTATTTTTCATAAATTGCTCAATAGGAACCCATTCATCTCCATTAGGGTTAGCCAAAGCATTAAGATATTTATTTAAATCAAATTTACCCTCTGTTTGAAAAGTGGGATTTTGCTGCAAGAATAGGGGCGGCTGGTTTTCTAAATGATACATAACTTCCTCATTTGAGGCTTTAATTCCAAGCTTTTCAACTTCTTGGGTAACCAGAATATCTTGAAGCATGTTGTCCCAAGCACGACTTCGGGCTTGATTGATTTGAAAATCATTAACACTTTGGCCATTACTTTTTAAGTTTGTAAGTTGCTGATTAACAAGACTATTAAATTGCGCAGGAGAAATTATTTCTCCATTTACTTTTGCAATTGTGGTTTGAGGATCTGCTTTACCAATCAATTGATCAATGATATTTGCTCCGCCCACTAATCCTCCTACAGTCATACTTAAAAGAAAAAGTGCTAGCAACGCCCACAATACTACATGCATTCTTTCTCTCATAGATGTCATTAATGCCATAAAAAACCTTCCTAGAATTAAAGAATTGTTTAAAAAATAATAACCAAATTTATACATCGGTATTTGATGAAACAATGAACAAGGTTAGTTAAACTATAATATGGTAAATTAAATTATTAGTATATAAAATGAATATTGATCAGTTAGAAAAAAAAGTTATTGAATGCAGAAAATGTGATCGTCTTGTTCAATTTCGAGAAAAAATAGCTTTAGAAAAAAGAAAAGCATATTTGAACTGGGATTATTGGGGTAAGCCCGTGCCAGGATATGGATCTAAAACTTCAAAAATTATGATTCTAGGTCTTGCACCTGCAGCTCATGGAGGTAACCGGACCGGCAGAGTATTTACTGGCGATAAATCTGCTGAATTTCTTTTTAAGTGTTTATATCATGTGGGATTATCCAATCAAGCTAATTCAGATCACAGAAATGATGGTTTAGAATTAGATGGATATATAACTGCTGCAGTAAAATGTGTTCCTCCTGGAGATAAACCAACATCTCAAGAAAAAGAAAACTGTGAAGTTTTTCTAAATACAGAGTTTGAAATTCTAAAAAATATTAAAGTTGTTTTAGGGCTTGGCAAAATAGGATTCGACTCTTGTTTAAAAAACATAAGAAAAAAATATCCGATAAAAATGAAAGATTATAAATTTGGCCATGGGGTACGATATGAACTGCCAAACAAACTCATCCTCTTCGGTTCATTTCATCCAAGCCCTAGAAACGTAAATACAGGTAAACTGAATTTTGATATGATGGTAAGGTTTTTAGAAAGAATAAAAAGTGAATTAAATTGAGATTTTTTCTCTTTTTTATGTTTACGATTGCTCTTTATAGCAAAAAACTCACTTTAGATGAGGCTGTAATTAATTCACCTTTTGAAATAGCTTCTTTGGGGTGGCATGCTATTTTTCCTAATGAGAATGCAATATTAATAAGAGGGCAAGGTGAAAAATGGAAAGAGTGGTTGAAAGTAGATTTAATAAAAAATGATACGATACCTTTCATCGATAGTCTTAGTTTTAAATGGAAAGATAATGAAGTCTTTGTAACCACATTAAACTTTTCTAATGAAGGGAAAAAATTATTAGTTGGAACAGATAAAGAGAAACTTTGGAGGCATTCTTCAACATCTACATTTTTTATTTACGATATATTAAATAAACAATTTTTTCCAGTCTCTTCTCAAAATAAAAAACTTAGGAATGTAAAGTTTTCTCCAAATGGGATGTATGTTTCTTATATAAGAAATGATAATAATATTTATATTTTTAATATTAAGACAAAAAAAGAAAGACAGCTTACTAGAACTGGTAGCGAAACACTTTTAAATGGACACTTTGGTTGGTTGTATGAGGAAGAACTGACTGGTCATGATGGATATAGGTGGTCTCCTGATTCTGAATATATTTCGTTTTGGGAGGAAGATCAGGAAATGGTTCCCGAGTTTTTAATGATAAATGAATTAAGTCATTACCCAACAATAAAAAAAATTCGGTATCCAAAAGTCGGTGAAAGGAATCCTTCATTAAGATTGGGCATTGTTCGTATAAAAGGGGTTGGGAGAAAATGGATAAAAGGATCTGAAGTTGATGACGATTATTTGCCTTGGATGGAATGGGTAAATAAAGATAAAGTTGCTTTCATGCGTTTAGATAGGCTCCAAAAGAACTGGGATTTATTTGTAGCAGATAAGAAAACTGGGAAATCTATGAAAATATTGTCTGAATCAGACCCAAAAGGATGGCTTGATAATCATAAGCAAATAAGGTTTTTAAAGGATGGCAGGATTATATGGATTTCTGAAAAGTCAGGATATAAGCATCTCTGGATTTCTAAACATTCAGGAAGTATGTCTTGGCCAATTACGCAAGGCCAATGGGAAGTAACCAAAATTGTACACATTGATGAAAGTAAAGAGATTATTTATTTTAAAGGCAACAAAGAATCTGTTTTTGAGAATAGATTGTATTCTGTTAGATATGACGGCACCGAACTAAAACTTTTAACCCCAGAGGATGGAAGTCACTCAGTATCACTCTTGGGATCAAAATTATATTTTTTTGATACTTTTTCTAGTCTTCAAATACCAAAAATTATCCAATTAAAAGAATTGAGCACAGGTAAACTAATTCGCACCATAGCAAAGACAGACAAAAACCAGTTTGACGAGTACGAATGGGAAATCCCACAGATTATTCAATTTTCTACATTAGATAGTTCTTTTCTGCTTAATGGCTTATTGTTGTTGCCAAAAAATTATAATTCTAATAAAAAATATCCTTTAATTGTACATGGTTATGGTATGCCAGGAACACAAATCGTATGGAATAAATGGGGTTCATTATGGTCTCAATATCTTTCTCAGCAAGGATATATTGTTTTTTCAATGGATTCAAGAGGTATGAGTGGTAGAGGAGAAGAATTTAAAAATTTCAGTTATGGAGACATGTCTAAATATCTTATTGCTGATCATGCAGCTGGAGTGAAAAAATTAATTAATCTCGGTTATGTTGACAGTAAAAGAGTAGGTGCATGGGGTTGGAGTGGAGGAGGCTATTTCACCAGTTTAATGGTAACTAGAAATAGTAAATATTTTAAAACTGGTGTTGCTATTGCTCCATGTATAGATTTTCGATTGTATGATACAGCGTATACTGAGAGATATATGGGTAGCCTTAATACAAATAAGTCTGGTTATGACTCCACAAATGTACTTTCATGGATTTATCGTATGGAAGGTAGTCTTCTGCTTATGCATGGAACCAATGATGATAATGTTCATCTACAACATACGACTAAGTTTGTAAATCAGGCCTTGAGCTTAGGTAAAGATGTAGAATGGTATAGCTACCCAAATAAAAATCATGGAATATACGGTGGAGGATCAAGAAAGCACTTGTATCAAAAGATGATAGAATATTTTAATAGAAACCTGTAAGTGCTATTATTACGTTCTTTAAAAGTTATGAGAGTATAGAATTTATTTTTTACCAAAATTAAAATTTTTAATTAAATTTAAATCAAAATTATTTGCGTTTTACTTTTAATACATCCAAATTCAATTAATATGAAAATAAGAATTGTTTACAAACTAGTTACGTTAATTTTGTTATCTGTAGTTAATGGGCAGATCTACAATAATGTACGTGCCAAACAAGACGGTCTTTCAATTAGCATATTGTATGATATGGAAGGGAAACTTTACAGAGGAGATAAGGTTGGTCTTGTTTACTCTGTAGATGATGGTAATAATTACTCCATAATAATTGATGCTGACGGAGATATTGGTGCTAATGTTTTGCCGGGAAAAAATAACGAAGTCAACTGGCTTTTAATCGATAAAGATTTTATAATTGGTAAAATTATTAATTTTCGCGTAATTACCATTCCTCATGGCATGATTTATGTTGACGGAGGAGAATATATGCGAAACAGTATTAACAGTTTAAACAAAGAAGAGTCTTCCCATTCTGTTGAATTGGGTAGTTTTCTAATGGATGAGACCGAGGTTACGCAAATAGAATATCGTCAAGTTATGGGTAAATATGCCTCTGATTATGCTGGTTGTATGGAATGTCCTGTAGAAAATGTCTCTTGGTTTGATGCAATGGAGTATGCTCAAAAAATCGGCAAGCGATTGCCAACTGAGGCTGAATGGGAATATGCTGCTAGAGGTGGTGCTAGAAGCAAACAATTCTTAAAATTTTCTGGATCAAATAAGATTGATGAAGTAGCATGGTTTTTATCAAATACTGAATCAAAGCAACCAGTCGGTAGAAAAATGCCTAATGCTCTAGGTCTTTATGATATGAGCGGTAATGTCTGGGAGTGGTGTTCAGATTGGTACCATGATGAATACTTTCAAGTAGCCAATAAAATCAATCCGCTAGGTCCTGATTATGGAACCGAAAAAGTCGTAAGAGGGGGTTCTTGGTTTAGTAACGATGTGTTTTGTGATATCTCAAGAAGATATAAACTGAAGCCAGACTATAGAGATACAAATTTCGGATTTAGGTGTGTTAAGGATATTTGATATAATGAAAAGTTTGAAAATTTTATCCCATTGCATTGCAATTTCTCTGGTAGTATCTTTTACAAGTTTAAACTGTGCAGGCTCTAAATCTACTAACTTTTCTAATGTTAAATTGAATATTGACCCAGTTAATAGCTCCTCTCTAGTAGCGAGAACCACCCAAAGCCAAATTAAATCAGAGGTGGAGAATAACAGTCAAAGAATTTCAATTCCTGAGAACAATAAAAACCCAGAAAAATATAGAATCAGTGAGCCGGATCTAACTACTGACAAAAATCAAAAAAAGTCATACTCTAATTATATTAGAGTAAAGACTGTCTATGAATTAGCAATGGAAGCAAATCCTTCTATGTTTTTTCCACATGATGAGTTTGAAACTGTAAATGAATATAAAGAAAGAGTGTCAGGCCAGGTTGGACTAATGAAAGAGATTGTCCAGATGACAACTCAAAAGTCTGAAATAAAAAAAGCAAAAAGGTTGCAAGTAGCAAAAGAAAAAGAATTAAAAAGAAAAGCTGTGGTTGAGACTATTATGAGTGAATCTTCCTCTCCGGTTGAATTTAAACCAGATGATATTGGAAGATATGATGCGGAAAATGAAACGTTTCCTATAGTGCTGCGTGATACACAATACCAAATTTTTGTCCCTCGTGAAGAAGCCAGAACATTTAAAGCTAACTTTGAACGTATCAAGATTAAAGGTCTTAAACAATTAAAACCCAAATATGATGTAAAGATTAAAGTACCTAAGGCACATATTAGAAGTAGGCCCAACGGATCTATTATTGGTATAGCAAGCAATCTTAACCAATTTGAGCATATTCAAGATGTAGATGAATGGTATAAAATTAATTATAAAGGTCAATTCGGTTTTACCCATAAAAATAATGCAAATCTTAAATTAGTAGACATAGCTAATGAGTATGAATTTCATGATTTAGTAGCAATCCATCCTAACACTGGTTCTTTATACGCTATGATTTCTGTTGATAAACTGGTTAAGGCTCCTTTAAATCTGGCTTCAAGAAAGTATGAGTCGGGTCAGCCTGATAGTCCAAAAGATTATTGATTTTTTTGGGGCTGTAGCTCAGTTGGGAGAGCGCTTGAATGGCATTCAAGAGGTCAGCGGTTCGATCCCGCTCAGCTCCACAGATTTAAAAGCCTTTTCTTGTCCTGAGAGAGGCTTTTTTTGTTTATAACTAACATTGCCTGTGTTTATTAAAAAAACCGCATTTTAGCATAGAATTGCTTCACTATTGCTACCCAAAACTAGTATAACCATTTGGATACACCAAGGCAGAGTTTTTGATTTGTTGCGTGGTGAGTCTTAGTATTTTTGATTTCAGTTCTGTCAATACTTAAATAAATTGTATAGTCATCATTATCTTTCTAAAAAATTTGTATTAGTTATTTAAATTACTCTCAATAAAAGTAGGTAATCATGAAAATCATCAAATATTTGTTATTAGCTTTGCCTTTAACAGTTGTTGTTTCTCAGTACAATTATTCGCTAGAGGACTTAAACTCGTCTTCTGAGACCTATGGTTCAAATGTCGGACCTGAATATTTTTCAGATCATGTAACATTGCACTATTTTGGTCATTTTACATGAGGAACTTGCACAAGCCGGTTCGGTGAACTAAATGAAATATATAATAATTTAAAATCCCAGGGATATTTAGTTGAACTTATAGGAATTGCAAAATCCACTCAAACTTCATCTTCTGGTAATTGGACAAATAATAATAATTCACCTGTATGCGTTGATGAATCTCCGTATGATATATGGAACGGTTGGGGTGCCTCTCAAAGAGATTTATTTATTTTAAATACTAATGGGGATTTAGTTTTTAACGAAAACATAACTAGTGGCATACCTTCTGATTTAGAATCCATGATTATTGACCTGTTAACAGAGGTTGTTTTTCAACCCCAAACCAAAGAAGAACTCCAAACTGCTGTTAATTTGTGGATAGATGATAATGCCAACGCACTTGATACATATGGTGAGATTAATACTTGGGATGTCTCGTTAATTACGGATATGTCTGGCGTATTTGAAAATAAAAATACGTTCAATGATGATATTTCAAATTGGGATGTGTCTAATGTTACTAATATGGCCTATATGTTTCATGGCGCTTCAAGCTTTAATCAAAATTTACCCAGCTGGGATGTTTCGAGTGTTACGGCTATGAACAACGTGTTTAGCAATGCGGATTCCTTTAACGGAGACATATCAACTTGGGATGTCTCTAATGTGACTACAATGAGCCACATGTTTATTGCAGCTGGTTCATTTAATCAAAATATTTCTTTATGGAATGTTTCGAATGTCACTTCTATGCAGGCTATGTTTGTAAGTGCAAATGCGTTTGCACAAGATATATCCACTTGGGATGTTTCTAATGTGATATCTATGAATTATATGTTTGAAGGAAACTCAGGGTTCAATCAGGATATATCCACTTGGGATGTTTCTAATGTTTCTGGAATGCACAAAATGTTTCTTGGAGCGTCAAGTTTTAATCAAAATATTGGCTCATGGAATACACAAAACGTAACTGATATGGGGTACATGTTCTTAAATGCTTTAAATTTTAATCAAAATTTATCAAATTGGAATGTTTCGAGTGTTACAAACATGAGCGGTATGTTTCGCAATGCAACCTCTTTTAATGGCGATATATCAACTTGGGATGTTTCTAATGTGACAAATATGTCTTCTATGTTCGCCGAATGCCATGAATTTAATCAGGACCTTTCTAGTTGGGATGTTTCCAACGTGATTTATATGGATAAAATGTTTGAACGAGCCTATGTTTTTAACAGTGATGTATCAAATTGGAATGTTTCAAGTGTAATAAATATGTCGCACTTATTCTATGGATGTACAAATTTTGTAGGGAATCTTTCTTTATGGGATGTGTCTAATGTAATAGACATGTCACGCATGTTTGATACGGCGTCAAATTTTAATCAAGATATTTCTAATTGGGACGTTTCAAATGTAACTAATATAAACGGAATGTTTTGGAATGCTCCAAGTTTTAATGTAGACATATCTGAATGGAACGTATCTAATGTAACCAATATGAGGCGTATGTTTTATGGGGCGTCAAACTTTAATCAAGATATATCTAGTTGGGATGTTTCGAATGTTACAAATATGGAACAAACGTTTGGTAGTGCATCCTCTTTTAATGGTGATATATCAGCTTGGGATGTTTCAAATGTTGTAGATATGGATGGTATGTTTAATGGTGCCACAACTTTTACAAGTGATCTTTCTGGATGGAATGTGTCCAATGTGGTTGATATGTGGGGAACATTTATGAACGCAACTAGTTTTGATAGTGATTTATCAAGCTGGAATGTTGCAGGTGTAACAACATTTGAGAATACTTTTAACAACACTGGTATTACTTATTTTAATAAATGTGCAATTCATGAGTCTTGGTCCGATCAAAATGATAATTGGGCTTACGACTGGTCAGAATTCTGCGCCTTTTTTCCACAATCAAAAAATGAACTAGAAACAGCAATAGAAATGTGGGTTGATGATAATTCCGCGGCATTAGAAACTTATGGACAAATCAATACTTGGAACGTTTCATTGATTAATGACATGTCTATGGTTTTTATAAACAAGGACTCCTTCAATGATGATATAGGCAATTGGGATGTTTCTAACGTAACAAATATGATGGGTATGTTTTATGGAGCATCAAGTTTTAATCAAAATTTATTTAACTGGGATGTTTCAAGTGTAACCGACATTAGTCGAATGTTCGAAGAAGCAGAGAACTTCAACGGTGATATATCAAGTTGGGATGTCTCTAATGTTCAAAATATGGAGATGATTTTTCGTATGGCAACCGCATTTAATGAAGATTTATCAAGTTGGAACATTTCTAATGTTAGTAACATGAAATTAGCTTTTGAAGATGCTTCAAATTTTGAAGGAGATCTATCAGCTTGGGATGTTTCCAATGTATCCGATATGTATGGGATGTTTTTACGCGCAAACAACTTTAATAGTGATATCTCAGCATGGGATGTATCAAACACTACAAATATGTCGCATATGTTTTTAGGATGCTCAAATTTTGTAGCAAGTCTATCAGAATGGAACGTATCAAATGTTAATGATATGTCCCAAATGTTTGACGATGCCACAAATTTTAATGGTGATATATCGGGATGGGATGTTTCAAATGTTACAGAGATGGAGGAAATGTTCTTGGATGCTCAAAATTTCAACCAAAATATATCCGGATGGGATGTTAGTCTTGTCGTAAATATGGATAACATGTTTTTAAACACAAATTCATTATCTGGATCAAACCAATGTCTAATCGATGAATCTTTCTCTGCAAACGAAGCTTGGCCATATAGTTGGTTTGGATCTTGCCAGCCAGAGCTGACAGAGATGCCCGATATAACTATATCAGAGAATCAAGTTTTACAATTAATTTTACTAGATTTTTCTATTTTTCCAACTCAGTCAATTGAAGGCTTTTCCTTTTCCTCTTTTACAAATGATTCCGCTAATGTTTTAGTTGAGGTAGAAGATTATATACTGGTAATTCAACCTGCTAATGAATGGGTTGGATCAGCGCATGTTACAGTTTCTGTGCACAACGACTCTAGTGACTTGGCAGATACTACTCATTTTGCATTGGAAGTGGAGGAAACAGATCTTTCCACGGATGAAAATATGGTTCCAGATTTTTTTGCTTTACACCAAAACTATCCAAACCCATTTAATCCTACTACTCAGATTAAGTATGATCTTCCAGAAGATGCATTGGTAAGCGTAGTAATATATGATGTTATAGGACGTAATATCAGAAACTTAATGAATGTATACCAGACTGCTGGTTATCATTCAATTCATTGGGATGCTATGAATGATATTGGTGAAGGTGTTGCTGCTGGGATGTACATCTATACCATACAAGCAGGAGAGTTTCGAGCTACGAAAAAGATGGTACTATTGAAGTAAATAGTCTTTTCAATTATTCACTAAAAGCCTCGTTTTACGGGGCTTTTTAGTTTTGGTTTGTTATATAAAAATATCATTAAACAACATACAAATCTTAAGTCCAACTAATCCAAAAATAGAGCTCGGCGCATGATTTTTTGTTGATTTCTCCCATCTTTCCTGAAATTCCTCGATGCAATGAGAAATGAGAATAACGAGAATAAGGAGAAAATGCTTTTCTCATATGAGAATAAAAAGAGAAAATGCGAAACTATGTTTATAGAGAAGAGAGAGAGTTATTCTCCTTTTTCTCCTTATTCTCATTCCTACGCCTATCGATGATTTACCCTGAAAAGTGCGTACTTTCTGATAAGAAAGAGAATTTAGTTTTACCTTTTTCTTATTTTGACAATCTCTTTTTGTCAACACTAAAAAATCACTGATTTGATAACTACTTATTTAGTTTCACAATACAAAATCTTCAATTTCAACCGTTAAAAGTGGAGCGTAATGCTGCTCCGTAGTTCTCACTGATTTATGTCCCAGTAGTTTACTTACTTTATAAATCGACATTCCTTGTTTGATTAAGTTTAAACCAAAAGTTCTTCGCAAGTCATGAAAGCGAGCATTTTTAATTCCTAACCTGCGCGCTTCTTTTTTAAATCTATGACTGACGTAATCCTTTGTATAGTTCCACAGCTCATCTTGATTACAAATGACTTCTTTAGCCTGATTGTTTAATTTAACGATTCTTCGTCCTGTTTTACCTCTTACAACAATAGAGTCATCTAAAACGTTTTCCTGCGCTAATGAGCGTATTTCACCACTTCTAGCACCAGTGTAGTAAGCAAACTGGACAAATTGATTAAACTTTTTATTTGTTATGAAGGAAAACATTAATTGTAGTTCTTCTTTAGTGAAGGTGCGTAATCTGGATTCGCCTTTGGTGTCTCCAGGAAGTAGCTTGGCTTTTTGAACTAGATTATTCTTAACACCCCATTTCCAGCATTGATTGATATGTCGAATATGAATTGCTTTTGATGTTGGGTTGGTAGGTAGTGGTTTACCAGAAAGATGGGAGGTGAGTATATGCTTATTAAGTTTGTAAGTCGCATCTGACCATTTATGTTTCGATTTAAGGAAGCAAATCACCAAATCATTGAATGATATGTTATATGTCTTTTTCGTTAATCCGTTAAATTCTTTTAATATGGATAATTCAACAATGGATTTTATTGATTTTGCTACTTTTAGATCGCTGGTCTTGAGACTTTTGGTTATTCGTTTACCGTTATTATAAACTGACAAATACCAAATACTTTTATTTTTGTAGAGAGATGCCATGATAACTCCTTAGTCATGGCAATGATAGCTACATATCTGCTACCTGTAATGCTACTCACGATGGGAGGCGCTTGAATGGCATTCAAGAGGTCAGCGGTTCGATCCCGCTCAGTTCCACAGATTTAAAAGCCCTTTCTCGTCGTGAGAGAGGCTTTTTTTTTGTTTTACGACATTCCAACCTAATTGTTAAAAAAACAAGCATATTTAGCGTAAAATGCTACCCATATTCTACCCAAAACTAGTATAACCATTCGGATACACCAAGGCTGAGTTATAGATTTGCTTCGTGGTGTGTCTTAGAATTTTTGATTTGAGTCTTGTCAACACTTTCTGATGTCAATGAAACTTCCTAGATAGAAAAACCTAATGATAACATAAATAAGCCGAAAGTTGAGCGTAAGTTGTGAATTGTGAATGAAGTTCCTGAATGTCTACAAACGCCATTAAGGTTCTAGGAAAAATATATTCTCTCTTCTTTTAAAAGTAATTCATCTGTTGAAAAATGTTTAGTAGTATTTATGTCTTGAAATAATCAAGTATCTACATATTTAAAAATATAAAATGATTTTTCATCGAAGCAATAGGCTAACCATCCACTTGGTAAAACTTTTTATATCGATATTCTTTTTAATTGAAATTCAAAATTCTCAATAAATTTTATCTGGAATTCTTAATTATAATAAATAGTAATTATTTTTGAAAAAGTTTTTTCCTCAATTCCTAATTTGTTTTGTGTTTTATCTTCCAGCGAATTCACAAGAGTTACACTTGTTCAATCACAATGGATTAGAAAGAGAATATTATTTATACATCCCAGAATATTTGTCTGCAGGTTCTCCATTAGTATTTGTTTTTCATAGCTACGGAAGTAGTGCATCAAATATAATGGCTTATTCTAGTATGAATGATGTAGCAGATGAAAATAAATTTGCTGTATGTTATCCGCTAGGTACTACTGATGTATATGGGCAAAGATTCTGGAATGTGGGATATGAATTTCATTCTTCAGAAACAGTAGATGATTTAGGATTTATTTTAGAATTGTCTCAATATTTAGAAGCTCAATATTTTATTAGCAGTAACAATATTTTTAGCACTGGAATGTCTAATGGCGGTGATTTTAGTTATTTAATTGCATGTGAAGCATCTTATAGATTTCAAGCTATTGCGCCAGTGGCTGGAACTATGATGGCTTGGATATTTAATTCTTGTCAAACCAATGAGCCGTTATCTGTTTTTGAAATCCATGGTACAAATGATAGCATTACATTGTGGGATGGTGATTTAGATAATTCAGAAGGTTGGGGTGCATATATGGGTACTAATTCAATTATTCAATTTTGGGAGCAACAGAACAACTGCCAGTTATTTTTATCGGACACGTTGGACAACTTAGATAACTCTGATGGTAGTTTTATTATTTCTGAAACATACTCGGACTGTATTCATAGAAATGAGGTAAAGCTATATAAAGTAATTAATGGTGGGCATGACTGGCCTGGGGCATTTGGGAATATGGACATTAATTCAAGCGAAGAAATTTGGGAATTTTTTCAGCAAAATATACAATTTGAAACAATTGGAGATGTAAACTTTGATTCTTTTATCAATGTTCAAGATTTATTATCTATTATAGATTATATTAATAGCGATAGCCAGTTTTATTTTTTGTACGATTTTGATCAAAATTATAATTTGAATGCGATGGATATTCTTACTATGCTTGATTATTTATTAGACTAAAAGATAATTGTAGGGGGTAAAAAATCTTTATTTCTCCTAACAAATTTTAAATAACTTTTATCTGGAATACTTTAGGTATGATTGGCAATTTTTGGTTATGATATTTAAAATAATACTTTCAGGATTTTTGTTTAGTTTTTTGATGGGTAATTCAAATGGCCCACCTTCTGGCTATGCAAATAACGCTCCTTCTTATCAAAGTTGTACCGTCTGCCATAGCGGCTCGGTAAACAGTGGAAACGGATCGGTACAGTTTTTAGGACTACCTACTTTTTATATTCCAGGTGAAACTTACCCAATAGAAATAATTGTAAATGGCAGTAATAATAGAGGATTTGGTTTCCAAGCGGCAGTTATGAAAGAAGATGTTTTTGCTGGATCATTTTTAATTAATAGTAGCTCAAACTATTTAGAAATAAATGGAGATTACATTCAACAGAGCTCTAGAAATCCAGAAGGAAGCTGGATCTTTGATTGGATTGCACCTAGTTCTGATATTGGAGAAATCACTTTCTCTGCTTCGGGATTAGCAGCTAGAGGGTCTAGTGGTTACTCTGGTGATGATGTTTACATTACAGAGGTGTCTATTTCCGCTCAACCGCTGTCCATTCATACTCCTATTGAGTCAGCAAATTTTATGCTGCATAATAATTATCCAAATCCTTTTAATCCTTCCACTTTTATATGTTATGAAATCATAGAGGAAAGTTTTGTTGAATTAAACATTTTTGACCTTTCTGGTAATTCAATAAGAAGCCTTGTGAAAGAGGTACAGTCCCCCGGATATAAAACTATTCAATGGAATGCCATGAATAATATGGGTATGTTAGTTCCAACGGGAACCTATATTTATAGAATTATTTCTAAAGGAAAAACTCAATATAAAAAAATGGTATTCATAAAATAATTTTAAGTTGTATTGATTCACTTTCATATTAAATAATTATTTTGAGATAATTGTACTCTATCAAATGAATAAAAATTGTATCATTACTGGCGCAACAGATGGAATAGGTAAACAAACAGCAATTGAGTTAGCCAAATTAGGATATAGATTAGGTTTAGTAGGAAGGAATCAAGAGAAGGGCAGGTTATTAATTCAAGAAATTGAAAGGATTACAGGAAATCAATCAATAAAATATTTTAATACTGATTTATCAGTAATTAAAAAACTTAAAGAGCTAACTTATAACATAAAGAACGAATTTAATTCTATTGATGTATTAATTAATAATGCTGGTGCATATTATAGTACTTTTGAAAAAACGCAAGAAGGATTAGAAAGAACATTTGCCTTGAACCATCTAAGTTATTTTACATTAACTCATCTTCTAATGGATGCTTTGGAAAAAGGAAAAACTAGTAGAGTAATCAACGTTGCTTCAGCTGCTCATTTTAGCGCAAAACTTGATATAAACGACTTTCAAATGAAAAAAAAATTCAAAGGATGGACTGCTTATTGTAATTCAAAATTGATGAACATACTTTTTACATATGAAGCAGATAAGTTGTTTAAAAGCAAAGGTATTTCTTTTAATTGTCTTCATCCAGGGTTTGTGAATACTCGCTTTGGTGATGATAATAAAGGCTTTGGGAAAAATATTTTAAGCATTGGTAAAAAACTAATTGCGATAAATGTAAAAAAGGGTGCAAGTACCAATGTATTCTTAGCATCTTCAAGCAAGGTATCAAAAATTAGTGGAAAGTATTTTGCTAAATCTGAAGTTACAAAATCTTCAAAAATCTCGGATTCAGACTCTATTCAGAAGAGACTTTGGGCATACAGTAAAAAAATTATTAATGATTTACTGTAACATGAATAATTTTTTTTAACGTAATAATTAGATTATTAAAATTTTATTTACAAAGAGTATTATGTTATTAGGAGCTGCATTTGGCCTGGTTTTTGGAGTTCTTATTGGAAAATTCTTTAACTATTTAAGCATTGAAATATTCTCAGGAATATCACTAGATATGGTTATTGGTTCTAAAATAAATAGAAATTATCTTTTTAATAAAAAATCAAATAAGTGGTAATACTGCGGAGGCAGGCCAGTAAAATTATATTTGAAGCAGAACAACATAGAAAGAATCGAATTAGATATAATTTTATACAAAAAATAACAGCAAAAAGGAATGAAGTTCACAATGAAACATTCACAAGGAATTTTGGCACTATAAATAATAAGTTTTACATTTTCTAAAATATAATTATTATCTAATTAAAATAAACTTAAAAATAAATGTATAGATTTTTTTTAAAGACCATATTGATGATGTTGAGTTTTAATTCATCGCTACAATCGCAGAATTTGATTTCATACAGAGGGTTGGCACTTGGTAATATTATTTCTGATGACCTTGATTTAATTTATGATCCTATCCATTTACAGTTTGTAGAGGGAGTAAGGGTTTATACAAATTTAAGTAATGCAACAAGCGGCGAAGAAAAATTATTTGGCAATATTTCAGATGATGAATTTCTTTTTGGTATCTCAGCAGAAGGACCATTGCTAGATTTTATTCACCATTCATTATTAATTAAGTTTCAAAAATCTGAAATATCCATTCCTATTTCTATAGATTCTGATCTAGATGGATATTATGATTTATATGGAGCGGGTAGTTTTACAAATGAATACAATGCTTCTTATGATTCGAATGGCGATGGAATATTCGACTTAAAACAAATGATTAGTCAAAGTAAATCAAACATAACAAATAATAACGACTATTCTTTTATTTTGAATAACTCGTTCGAACTTTCGTTTTTTTCAATGGGTTTAAAATTTTCAGTAGGTAATTTTGAAAACAGTAGAAACAGATCATCTGTTCCGCTAGGTTCTATGAATTCTGTTTTACTAGGGGTAAGAACAGATGATCCCACATTTGAAAAATCTTTATCAAACCTTTTATTGAATATAGATGAAGAGAACTTTATCCTTACAGAAAATGGCGATTTTAAAACAATAGACAAGTCTAATTTTTCAAGGTTTGATGTATCTGTAATGTTTGAGGTTGGAGATTTTGAAATCAGGACAGATGCAAATTTATCTTCTAGTAAAAACATATCTGAGATTAAAGATATTTATTCTGGAGGATATGAATATTTTGAAAATGAGTCTATTGATTATCAAAATTATTATTCAGAGTCTGATAGCTACCTTAGTTTAACCGAAGAGGATGGAAGCGCTATTGGATATGGTGGCTCATTAAGATATATCTTTGACTATCAAGATGAGCGAAAAAATGATGGGTTCTGGAAAATAGGTTTTTCTATGGAATTAGGTTCCTACGATTATGATGAATCAATATTATTTAATTACTTAAACAATGAAATTAGATTTGATGAATCGTTTTATGACGATGATAATATTGAAGTTGAGACGAATAATAATACTTTAATTACTGATAGAGGGACTAAAAGTACAACTTCATATGCTCTTAACTCAATTTTGAATATTCCTATGAATGACAATGCTCATTTTGGAATTGGAGCCTTTGTAAATCATAATGAGACCGATAGAATAACGTTATATAATGAGGAGATTAATAATTTATTAGCAAAATCATTTGTAGATACTGCATTTGATAATTACACAATCACAGAGACATATGCTTTATTAGCCGATAGAATCCATGATGTAGTAGAAACAACATGTATTCTTCCGACTGGATTAGAATATAATCTAGGGAAACAAAATCAATTTTCTTTAAGGGTAGGGTCTATTTTTCGATTGTCTTCTCAAAGGATAAAAGATACAAAAGAAATAGACGAGCCTGAACCTTTGACTTGGATAAAAGAGTATAGTGATGGAACACAAGAACTTAATATGGATGATGATATTTTTGAGTCAACAAAAGAAGTGAATAAGACAACTCTCAGTTCTACGATATTCACCTACGGCTTTGGTTTTAATCCAATAAATAATTTTCAGATTGATTTACTGGGTGTTTTTAATTCAGATGCCTCTATTCTGGACACTGACTTTTATAAAAGTCTCCAAATGTCTTTTACCCTAAAATTTGAATAGATATATTTTATTATATTGTACTTTCTAAGAATAAAATTTTTAAGCTTTATTTTTGGATAAGAAGATAGAGAAACTTTGTTTCCATTTTCGTTTGTTTTGTGGACCTTTAACATATTTTATACTTTGTAAAATAAGTGAATAGAAATCTTTGAATGTTTTACCGAAGTAAGAAATAATTGACAATAGAAAAAATATGTATTTTTTAAATGAAGATAGACTATTACTGTAATGACTAAGAAGAAAATTAATGGAATTTGATATTCGGTCTTATCATAAGACAGATTTAAGTTCAATCTATCGAATTTGCTTACTTACTGGATTTAACGGTCACGATGCTACTCCTTATCTTAAAGACCCGGATTTAGTTGGGCATTTGTTTGCAGCACCGTATGCTATTTTTGAACCTTCTCTTTGTTTTGTATTGACAATTGACTTTAAACTTTGCGGATATGTTTTAGGAACTAGTGATTCGATTATGTTTAATGATACATGTGAAAAAAATTGGTATCCTGAGTTGCGCAAACGTTATCCACTCCCAAATGAAGACGAAGATACTTTAGAAGCTCATTTTATTCGTTACTTGCATAAAAAACAAACCCTATTTAAGTGGACTGATGATTATCCTGCTCATTTACACATTGATATTTTACCAATTGCGCAGAAAAAAGGATATGGAAGTAAATTGATCAAAGTTTTTATAAATCAATTAAACCGCTTTAAAATTAAAGGAGTACATCTAATTGTGAGTAAAAAAAATCAAAATGCGATTGATTTTTACAAAAAAGTATGTTTTCAGGAATTAGAAGAACTAGAAGAATCCATTGTTTTCGTTCAAAAACTATAGTTTTTTTATTGTTACTTATAAATAAGTGAATAATTAAATATGCTTAAAAAAATTATCGAAACATTTGCTAAGTTTTTTTCTTATTTCTCAAAAAAAATAAAAAAATAAGGAGTTTATTGCAATGCTAAACACTACTACCCATAATATTGATGGAAAAAAAATTAAAGAATACTTAGGTATTGTAACAGGAGAAGCAATCTCAGGGGCAAATTTTGTAAAGGATTTCTTGGCTTCCATAAAGGATTTTACTGGAGGAAGATCCGACGCTTATGAAGAAGAATTAAGTAAGGCTCGAACCATAGCATTTAATGAAATGAATCAAAAAGCTAGAGAAATAGGTGCGAATGGTGTTGTCGGAATAGATATTGATTACGGTACTTTAGGCGACACTGGATCAATGCTAATGGTAAGTGTTAATGGTACGGCAATTAAATATTAAAGAAATATATACCTAACTGTGTATTATATAAAATACAATTAAAAATTAAAACATAAGGAGATATTAAAAATGCCAGTAAAAAAGCAAACAATGACTGATGCTGTATTTGCATCATTGAAAAGTAACAGTGGTAAGAAAAAAAGTCCGAAAAAAAAGAAAAAAAAATTAACATTAGATGAACAAATAATAAACGGTTTAAGCACGTTTTTGGAATCACCTTTCAAATAAAATGATTATCCCGCCTATTGTCACAAGAATTGTCTACACAGTTGATATGTTTATTATTGCAATATTCTTATACAAATTTTTAATGGAAAATTATTATTTTGGACATCTTTTATGGATTTTGTTCTTCATTTGGAATGCAATTCAATGTAGAAAACAGATATTAAGGGATCAAATGGGATTAGAAAAAAAATGAAAGGATTTATCAAAAGACAAATTATACTATGTATTATTTTTGCAATTACATTTTTAATTGTTTATTTAAAAAAATGAAAAAGAATGGAGAATTTTTTCATTATGTTGGCGTTTTTGTTTATTGCTTTTGTGCACTTCTTCAAAAATTAACATTAGTTCGTGTTTACTTATCGGACTTTTTCTGTTCGAAAACTTCGAGTAACAATTTCATCTTAAAATGCTAATAAAATCATACAGATTAATACTTTTTATTTCACTTTTTGAATTTGTTACTGCCCAAATTGGAGAAGTTATATGGGAAGAAAACTTTGACAACTTGAATAATTGGTTAATAGAAACTGGTAATGGCTCATGGGGTTGGGGAAATGGTGAGTTACAATATTATAGTGACGAAAATGTTTCCATTTCAGAAATCCCTGGTGAACCAGGGAACAATGGTCTACGTATTACTGGTAAGCAAGAATCAGGTTCTGGAATAGTAGATCAATGGGGTAATCCATTAAACTATACTTCTGGTAAGGTAACCTCAAAGTCGAAAGTTTCTGTACAATACGGAATGATAGAAACTAGAGTTTTAGTTCCAGATATTGATCTTGGAGGATGGCCAGCGTTTTGGATGTTAGGTACTTCAAATTATAGTTGGCCAAGGTGCGGCGAATTAGATTTAATGGAAATGGGACATACTAAGGAATTTAGAGATTTGCATGATGAGCATAATGGCGGCAATGGAAATAACAACTCCACAGTAAACCAAATGGTGGGAGCTAATGCTATATTTTATGCTGATGAGGCTGTTAATGATGGTAATCCAGCAGGAGCAGCAAGCATATCCTGGGACCCAGATGATGATTATTGTCGTCCTTATTATAATTATCAAAATTTAAGTGAAAGGTTTTTAATCTATCGAATATATTGGGACCCTGACAGTATTCGTTTTGCAATTATTGATAACGGTAATGAGCATAATTTTTTCACAGAAATATTTCCTATAGATAGTATATCCGATGAGTTTAATAAACCTTTCTTTTTTAATATAAATCTAGCTATTGGAGGTACACTAACAGACTCATATAATCTTGGTGATCCTGGAAGTGGTTTACCAATCTCACTTTCTTTACCTGCAAATATGTATGTTGATTACATTCAAGTGAGAGAATGGAATGGGTATGGTAATATACATGTAGGACCTCCCTATTTCGAGGGAGGAACTTATGGCCTTTTTACAGATACAACTCCCTTTGATAATGGACTCATTGCAGGTGATAATGCTGAAATTTATGTTTGGGAGGGAACATTAAGCGAGGGAAGTATTCCTCCATTTGAAGGCGATAATGGGATCAGCTGGTCTACAACTGGTGCAGGATGGTTTGGTGCTGGAATAATGTCTATCCAGCCTATCAACTTATTCAATTTTGGTGATGGATATCTAAACTTCAAAATTAAAATACCTTCAAATGTTGCTTTTCAGATTGGAATCATTGATGCTTGGGGAAATCAATCCTATGTAGAGTTTCCTGCCGGGCAAACTAGATATGGATTGGTTCGAAATGGAGAATGGGGACAGGCCTCTATTCCAATAAACGATATTAGAGGTGAGTTTATTGACTTACGAATGCTAAGTTATGAATTTGTTATTTTGGAAGTAAATGGAGCATCTTGTGAATTTGCTTTAGATGATATTTATTGGGAAGGTGGGGAGACTGTCGACGTCATTTATAAAGATAAAAGTATAAGTCCGAACCAATTTATCCTTTATGATAATTACCCCAACCCTTTCAATCCATCTACACATATTTCTTTTTCAGCACCATATGCAAATCATGTAAGCATAGATATATATGATATTAGAGGTAATAATGTGATTAAATTATTTAATAAATATGTATCTGCGGGTAGGCATTCAATTTATTGGAAGGGGATAAATAGGAAGGGTTCCAAGGTATCTGGAGGAGTATATTTTTACAGTATCAAATCAGAAAGATTTAGTCAGATAAAGAAGATGATTCTTCTAAAATAACTTGTTAGTTTCATTAATATTGAGTTTTTTATACCATTTAATTTTAAATAAGGAATATTTGCGACTATCGACTTTACAACCTTTAATAGAATCCTCTAATTAGTCTGTTAACCAATTTAATTTGTTTGGTGGAATACCCTGATTTGAATTGTTTATAAGTAGTTATCAATTCTGGTATTGAGAAAATTATCATGTCGATAATATACCATTCTCAATCAGCTTTAATAGCTGAAGGGTAAAATTCTCTCATTATCAAAGCCATAAAAAAGCCTACTGCTGTGTTATAGTTTTGCATCGACTGAGTAAAGGTTATGTTTTTTGAATTTCCATATAACATATTGATTTCTCATTTATTCATAATTAAGTATAACCAAAAAATTTATTTCCTAATCTATGTAGTAGGAATTAATTAGAAAATTATAAAGACAAAGAAAATTTTTATAAAAAAAATTTTTTTTAGTCGCAGCGGATTTTAAAATATTCTGAATGAAATATGAGTGGTAATTTTTATAATTACACATAAATAATTTTACAATAACACACTTGAAGTTGATATCGTCTAAACTTGTCTTTTTTTTTATTTTGCATATCAGTTATGCCTTTGCCCAGGTTAATACTGAATGGATGAGGGATGAAAAAGTTGAAAAAACATTTTCTAATAAATTAAAATTAGATTTTGGGTATGAAATTTCTCAAGATGAGATCTTTGACTTACGGTTAACTAGCAGTTCCAACCTTTACATCCAAAACAATTTACATGCATTTTTAATAATAAATTATCAAAATGGATTTATATCCAATGGTGATCGAAAAGACATTATTTTAAATCGTGGTTTTGGCCATCTTAGATTTACCAAAAGAGTTATTTCAAATTTAGATATTGAACTTTTTTTTCAAGCTGGATTTAATGATTTTATTCTTATCAAGGATAGAAAATTGTTTGGATCAGGAATAAGGAAAAAAACAGTTCAGAGTGAAACCTTTAAATCCTTTTTAGGAATAGGATTCATGCAGGAGAAAGAAATTTATGATTTAAATCAAAATTCTGAAGAGCACTTAATACGTCAAACTAGTTATTCTACAATCCTTTGTCAAATAAGTGAAGATATTTATATCAATAATATTTTGTATTTTCAACCTTCAATTAAAGACATAAATGATTTTAGATTGTTAGTGGAAAATGAGATTCAATTTAGCGTCACTAGTATTTTTAGAATCAACATTAATATGAACTATCGGTTTGATAACAAGCCGCATGGAGATTCTAAGAAATCATATTTTCAAATAAATAATGGTTTTGAATTTGATTTTTAAGTAATCAATGACAAATTCTAATAATAATAGTTAAAATGATGAAAAAACTAATAGAAAACTTGCATAATATAGATATGGAGAACCCTTACGTTGCATCATTGATAGCGATATTTGTTGCCTATGTATTATTTTTAATTACTAATCAAATAATTTTAAGGTCTATTGCGAAAATTTTTCGTAGAACATCGACTAAATTTGATGACGTACTTTTAGAACAAAAAGTCTTTAATAAGCTCCCGTATTTAATACCTTTAATTTTCCTGTACAGTATTAGAGATATAGTGCCATTTTTTAAACTGGTTGATAGATTTATTATTGCTCTAATTGCGTTGATAATCCTCATTTCTCTGAATGCATTGATCAATGCAATTAATGATGTCTATAAAAAAAGTAGGTTTTCTGAGAAATTGAACATTAAAAGCTACACCCAAGTAGTAAAATTAATTATAAATTCTGTAGGCATTATTATTATTGCTGCTTTATTAGCAGGGAAATCACCAATTTATTTTCTTAGTGGAATTGGTGCATTAACCGCAGTCTTGATCCTTGTATTTAAGGATACGATTCTTTCTTTAGTCTCGAGTGTTCAAATTAGTTCAAATAATCTTTTTAAAATAGGTGATTGGATTGAAGCTCCTCAATTTGGAGCAGATGGTAATGTTATAGACATTGCACTTCATTCTGTAAAAGTTCAGAATTGGGATAAAACAATTTGTGTCGTCCCAACTAATCAGTTGATCAATTCTTCTTTTAAAAATTGGAGGGGTATGTCCGAAAGTGGTGGAAGAAGAATTAAGAGATCAATTAAAATAAATATGAAAAGTATAAAGTTTTGCTCTAATTCAATGATAGAAAAATTTAAAACAATTTATTTACTTAAAGACTATATAGAAGAAAAATTAACGGAAATTAATGACCATAATAATGATAAAAAGCTTGATGAAACTGATATAGTCAATAGAAGGTCCTTGACCAACGTTGGTACATTTAGAGCTTACATAAAATTTTACCTTAAAAATAATGCTAAAATTCATAATGATATGACCTTTTTAGTAAGACAGTTAGCGCCCCAATCTGACGGTCTACCAATTGAAATTTATGTATTTTCAAATGATACAAATTGGGTTAACTATGAGGCAATACAATCTGATATTTTTGACCACTTACTAGCTATATTACCTGAGTTTGAGTTAGAAGTATTTCAAAATTTAACTGGAAACCTTAAATCTAAAAGAAATTAGAGCCTTTTTGGTTTAATTAAGTTTTTAAGTGAATTATAAAATTAAAACAGTTGATGAATCTGATTTTGATTATATAATTTCATTAAATCAAAAAACCATTCCTGAAGTAAGTAGTACAGATTTGAGGGGAATGTCTTATTTTTTAAACAATGCTTCCTATTTTAAAATTATTATGGAAAATAATCATCCTGTCGGATTTTGTATAGGATTAATGCCTGATGAAGATTATTCTAGCGAAAACTATATTTGGGTAAATAAAAGGTATAATTCTTTTGTTTATGTAGATAGAATTATTATTGACAAACATCATAGAAATAAAGGTGTAGGCTCTTATTTTTACAATCATCTTGTTGAAAAATTCTTTGGAAAGGTTGAAAATATCATTTGCGAAGTGAATATTAAACCGCTTAATAAACATTCTATAAATTTCCATAAAAAATATGGATTTATAGAAATAGGTCAGCAAGAGACTGAAAATAGTAATAAGAGAGTAAGTTATATGTTGTATGAAATCTCTTCACACAAATGAAACTAATTAAGCTTTAATACCTTTAATTAATCAATTTTTCGATACTATTTTCCAGTACAGAAACAATTTCATCTATATTTTTAATTTTATTTTGATCTATGGATAATGAAAAACCTTCTTTAGAAGCCTTTATTTTTTGGTTTCTTTTTTGTTCTTCAATTTTTTTAACGACCTGAAAAGCCCTTACAGGATGAGCCTTACCTTTTACTTGAATTGTTTCATAGTAATTACACTTGATATCATTTTTTACAAGGTTATATGTATTTTCTGAGATAAGGATCTCATTTGAGTTTGCGGATGATTCCAATCTTGAAGCTAAATTCACCCCGTTTCCTAGGACTGTATAGTCTAATCTATCAATGGAACCAAAATTTCCAACCGTACAAAAATCAGTGTGTATGCCCATCCTAACATCTAAAGATTCAGTTAACCCCATTGATTCCCAGCTTTTCCTTAATGATTTCAATGATCTCCTCATTTTTAAAGCCATTGAAACACATGCTACAGCATCATTTTTTTTACCATTTGAATTTGGGTCACCAAAAAATATCATTATTGCATCACCTATGTATTTATCAACTGTTCCTCCGTATTCAATAGCGATCTCGGTCATTGCCGTTAAATAATTTGTTATTAGGTTTGTTAAAACTTCAGGCTCTAGTTTTTCAGTTATAGTAGTAAAACTTTTGATATCGGAAAAGAATACAGTTAAATCTTTTCGAGAAGTATTTATAGTTACATCTAATGCTCCAGAAAAAATAGAATTGTATACTTGAGGAGAGAAATATTTTGACAATTTTTGCAATATTTTTTCTTTATCTTTAGTGTCTGTTATATCTGTTCCATACATAATAAAAAAATTGAATTCATGCACTTTTATAACATGAAATAAATACACTCGTATGCCAATTGGTAGTTCAAATTTTGATTTATCATTCGAGATCTTTTCTACTATATGCGTAGGCATTATAGCGTCTAATTTAAGTTTTAACTTTTCTATAATGTAAGTTGATGCCGAATTAAAATATCTTAAAATCCCATTAGAATCGATTCTGATTACAGGATTTGGGTTGCTATCTGGAAATTTATCGATAACCTTTTTAGCAGTTATATCTGTACCATAGATGTTTACCGATTTTAATTCTTTTATATAAATTGCTTTAAATTGAAAAGAAGCAGAATTCACCTTTAACTCAAAGGTATGTTCTGTACTTAATATAGCCTGATTCAGATGGTGAAGGATATGATCATTTATTTTATTATTTAAGCTGAGACCGTAATATTTAATTATATCTTTGGAAGGATTATTGAAGTATTCAAGAATACCATTTTTGGATATGCGAATTACAGGGTTTGGATTCTGGTCAGGAAATTTTTTTAATAAGCTTATAAGGTTTTTGTCATTAATGGACATAATATATATTTTGCAATAAGTAAACTATGAAAAATACGAAATGATTAATTCAAATATAAAAAAAATAATTCAACATATTTTTTCAAAAAAGTCTTTGCAAATTAGATTAATAACTTTTGCTTGGGTAATCCTATGCTCCTGGTTTTGGACAGGGGATCCATTAAAATCATGGAATTTAGCAATTTCAGTTTTAATAGGCTCAATGATAATTCAAGGTATTTTTGAATGGGTGTATGAAAAAAAATAAAACAGCAATTATTTAGAAACTGCTATGTAATATGATTTTTAGATTTCATTATGAAAATATTATTAATAACTCCAATTATAATCCTTTCCTTTTTTTGTAATAGCAAACCAAAAGTCCAAAATAAAAATGAAGATCATAAGTCCTCCTCATTAAGTTTTGATGATGCAGAAAAAATTGCAACTTATTTATACAAAAAATATGTTTCAGAACTTTTATTAAACCGTTCTGAGGAGATAGAACAGCAATCAATCAAAATGGATAGTCTTGAACTGAAATATCATCTCAATACTTATGGTGAAATGCCAGTAAATGGTTGGAGTCTTTTTATTTCTTTACATGGAGGTGGAGGGGTAGATCCGACTATTAATGAAAGGCAATGGAATCGCCACAAAAAGTTATATAGTCTGAGCCAGGGAATTCTTCTAACACCTCGTTCACCTACAGATACATGGAATATGTGGCATCAAGAGCACATAGATAGGATATTTAATAGATTAATGCAAAATATGATTGCTAAGTATAATGTGAATCCTAACAAAATATTTCTTTTAGGATACTCTGCTGGAGGAGATGGAGTATATCAATTAGCTCCGCGAATGGCAGATCGCTTTGCAGCAGCGTCAATGTCTGCTGGTCACCCAAATGATGCTAGCCCTTTAAGTCTAAGAAATATAGGCTTTGCGATACACATGGGTGAGAATGACTTTGCTTACAATCGAAATAGTGTTGCTGAGGAATGGAAAGTGAATTTGGAGAATTTAAAAAATAAGGATATTGCTGGATACGAATATTTTGTAAAAATATATGAAGGTAGAGGCCATCAAATCTCTCATTCAAAAGAAAAATATGTTCTAGAAAAAAAAGATAGCGGAGTGGATTCATCGGGTATATTGTGGATGTCAAACTTCACGAGGGATCCTTTTCCCAAAAAAGTAGTATGGAAACAGGATGATGTAACGCATAATCGCTTTTATTGGCTAAAAGTTGATAAACCCGAAGCGAATTCATTAATAATTGCAAATATTGTAAATCAAACAATCCATATTTCAAAAACCTCTTTAAATAAATTAACCATAAGGCTAAATGATAATCTTCTAAATATGAATGAAAAAGTGATAATAAAATATATGGGAAAAGAAATTTTTAATGGCCTTATCTATAGAAACAAAGATACTATTTTGAAATCTATTCAAGAATATGGAGATCCCAAAAGTATCTATTTTGGTGAAATCACTGTGTCTTTAAACTCTTAACATATTCTTGGAATCGTTTTTTAATCTTATTTCTTTTAGTTACCTATTTAGACCTAGTTAAATTATTTGTGAGACAATTTGACATTGTATAATGAAATAATTACTTAGCTGAATGTCAATAATAAAGCATTGTTTTTATTAGTACAGTATTTGCTTTATCATTCGGTAAAGGAGAAGTAATCATGAAAAAAATAAAAATAAAAAGACCTGAATATCGAATTCCTCTAAATAATCTTTTAAAACTTTATAGTGAGGAGCTAAGATCTGATAAGCTTAAAAATAAGCCCTCAAAAGAAAATTTGATCATAGAAAAAAATAAGATATTTTTCAATCATATTGGAGTAGGCTAATTGCAAAAGATTCTTTTTGTTTGTACCGCTAACATTTTTAGAAGCAGATTTAGTGAAGAAGTTTACAATCATTTAGCTGATGATCTTAACCTACCTAGCCGAGCTTTTTCAGCAGGATTAATGGTAGGACGTTATAAAACTAGAACAATTTATGCTCCAGCCTTAGAGCATTTAAAATTGTTAAACATCGTTCCTAAGAGAAAGGATGAATTATCTACACATATAGACGATTTGAACTTAAAACAATTCGATAAAATAATATGTTTAGATAAAAACGAGCATCAACCCATGGTAAGAAAAAATAAAAATCTTACAAATTTTACTATGGAATATTGGAATATAGTTGATGAGCCTTTTGTTTCTAGAAACATTTCTCTTCCGCAATGTTATAAAAAGGTAGAAAAGTTAGTAGATCAACATTTCCTAGAATTATGCTCTTAATCTGCTCCCTAGAGCAAAATTATTAAATTTAGCCTTACAAAACTTCTTTCCTAATTAGCAAATACTGCATTGATCCAAGTAATAATTAATTGCATTTAAAATCACTAGTTTTAGTGCCAATGCTGTGTATTAAATATGTAGAGGGTAAAATTAAAAAAAAACAAATCAAAACATGTTAGACTAAATATTAATTGTTAGGTTTTAATTAGATTATCGTTAGATATTTTTAAACTTATTGGAAAACTAAAAATCATGGAACTATCAATTGGATTTTCAAGCCTATTAACAAAATATGCTTTTAGCACTGCTGTAGCTTATATTATAATAATTCAAATATACAGGCGATTTCATGACGGAAATGAATTTGTTTTTACCTATTTCATGTTCAATTCCCTTATATTTTTCTTTGCCTATATTCTTGGAAGTATGGACATAAATATTGGCTTTGCATTCGGTCTATTTGCGGTTTTTGCTATACTACGATATAGGACTGATCCAATTCCAATCAAAGAAATGACCTACTTATTTATTGTCATCACACTAGGTGTCATAAATGCTATTGGAATAAACGAAGTCTCACAACAAGAATTACTCTTTGCCAACCTTGTTATAATTTTTTTGACTTTTTTACTAGAAGTTAATGGGAAGGAAAAGATCCTTGGCCGAAGAACCATAGAGTATGATATCCTAGAGAACATTAAACCTCAGAATCATGATAACTTGCTAATTGATTTGGAGAAAAGAACTGGACTCTCTATTAAACATTTTGAAATAGGCAGAGTTTTTTTAGATAGAGTAAATATTAAGATATTTTTTGATGATGATTGAGAATGTTTATGTCTTCCCAAATTATCAAAAAAAAATTTTTAAAATTATAAAGCAATTTAGTCTTTTAGGTGTTTTTTTTATAGCTTTGTTGCACAGCTTTGCTCATGCTGACACAGAATCTTGGAGCAGTATAGGGTTTGGAAAAAAACTCCCAAATTCGTTTAAATTAGATTTTGAACAATCACTGAGATTAAAGGACGATATTTCCTCTTTTAAACAGACATTTACTGAAGGTTCTATATCATATAATATCTCCAGGGTAATGAAGGTTTCTATTCCAGTTAGATATGCTGTTTTTAAAAATAAAACAAAAAAAAGAATTAGTTTTGGAGTATCATACAAATTTAGTTTGAAAAAAATTAATTTTAGGTGCAGAACAAAACTTCAAAGGACTTACCAAAATGATAAGATTTTTGATCCCTTAATTAGAAATAAGCTAACTATTGAATCCAAAATAAATAAGAAATTTAAAATTTATTTTTCTCAAGAAATTCTTCATTTTGTTTACTACCGTCAATTTGATTTCGAAGAATATAGATTTTCTTTCGGAGCTAGAATCAATTTAGGAAAGAAAAGAGAAACTAAAATTTTCTACACGCAAAAAATTGAGGGTTTAAGTAAGATGAAACAAGATAAAACAAATGTACTTGGGTTATCATATTCTTTTGATTGGTAGTCGACATTTAAGATAAAGTATCTTAAAATTATATCCTTCTAAAAACATTTTAATTGTATAAAATATTTATACTTTATAATTAGACCACATGAATACTGTTTTGATTTTTAACGGTATTTTTTAGTAAAGTAATTTTAATCATAAATATCTATAGTCTATAAAAAATTAATGCCAGAAGGTCCAGAAACTCATAGAATGGCTGACAGAATTCATAAAGCCTTGATAGGTAAAGAAATCTTGAAGTTCAAATTTCAACATGAATCAGTACTAGAACTCAACCACTTAGAAAAAATATCTATTATAGATGTATTGTCGATTGGAAAAGCAGTAGTGATCAGATTGGGCAATGGACTTAGCATCATTTCTCACAATCAACTATATGGCAAATGGACATTCAATAGGCCAAAAACTATCATAAGGAGTAATAGGCAGCTAAGAATTGAGTTCTTAACGAAATCAATAGCTGTTAGGCTTTGGTCTGCTACAGATATAAAATTATTTTTAACTAAGGATGAATCTAAGCATCCTTACATAAAGAAAATAGGGCCTGATGTCCTTGAGGAGACTACTTCTATTGATTGCATTATTCAAACGTTAAAAGGTAAAGCATTCAATAGATCTCTCAGCTCTGTATTATTAGATCAATCTGTTATTTCAGGATTAGGAAATTACCTGAGAAGTGAAATTCTTTTTTTTGCTTCATTGATTCATACGCAAAAAGTATCAAACTTAAGTCAGCATCAGCTAATTGAATTAGCTAAACATATTAAAGAGGTAAGCGTTAGAGCATATCTACAAAAAGGAAAAACGATTGATTTAAATTATTTTGAAAAAGAGTTTGGAAATAAAGAAAACTTTAGAAGAGTAAGACATATGGTTTTCTCCAGAGAAGGATTACCTTGCTTTATCTGTGGGAACTTAATTTTAAAACAAATTGTATCAGCAAGAAGAATTTTTTTATGTCCTTGTTGTCAAAGTTTGAAAGAATGAGATATTCAAGGAAACAAGATAGTTTTGATGGTAATTTGAAAATTTTAAAAAATGGAGACGGTTTTGTATATAATGAGCTAACAAATGAAAAATTTTTCATAAAACAGAATTTTTTAAAAGGCGCAATGAATGGAGATAGAGTAAGAATCTTTATTAATACCTCAAGGTATGGATCTTTTCTTAGGTGTCATATAGCAAAAATTATAAAGCGAAAAAATAAGTTTTTTACTGCAAAAATAAACAAACACAAAAAGCAAGTTTTTGCTTGTATTTACCCTTTTCAGTCCAAAAAAATTATTTTAAAAAATTTAAATATGAATACCAACACAGGCGATATTGTTAAAATTCAGATCATTAATTGGAGGGAAGGTCATAAATCAGCATATGCAAAAGTTATAAGCTTGATAGCCAGATCAGATGATCTTGATTCTGATTATATTTGGATTTCTCGTAGGTATGGAATACAGAATTTCAATGAATATCATACTTCTAAAGTTGATCAAATAAAATACAAAAGTATTTTAGAAAATAATTTGATCAAAAGGAAAGATCTTTCTCAAATAAGGACTTTCACAATCGATCCTGAAGATGCGAAAGATTTTGATGATGCTATTTCAGTCATTAAAAAAAATGCAAATACAGAACTATATATTCACATTGCAGATGTTTCAATTTATGTTAAAGAAAATTCAAAAATTGATCATAGTGCCTGCGAGAGAGGAAATAGTTATTATTTTCGTGAAAAAACAGTGCACATGCTTCCTGAAAATTTATCAACAAATATTTGTTCGCTTGTGCCTGGTAAAAAAAGATTGGCATTAACTGTCAAAATAGTTTTGGATAATCAATGTCTTATAAAAAGTTTTGATTTTTTTGAAAGCACTATAATGAGTGACAGAAAATTTCATTACAAGGAGGTAGAAACGATTATTTCTGGCAATAAAAGCACTAAGGGCATTTATAAAGACATTAAACTTCTTAAGTCTTTAACCGACAAGCTTAGAAAAAACAGATTGTCCAATGATGGATTTAATTTAGATCTTTTTGAACAAGATTTTGTTCTCGACAAAAATGGAAAACCAATTGATAGCTATGAAGTAGAGAGACTCCAATCGCATGAAATGATTGAAGAAAGTATGTTACTTGCTAATACTCTTGCTTCAAAACAGATTGAAGTAGGTCAAACTAATCTCAATCATTTTGGTATATACAGAAACCATGAAAGTGTATCAATGAAGAATGAAAATTTTATCAAAGAATTAATTAAGTACACAACAAATAATCCGATCGATAGACAGCCGCATCTAAAAGCACGTGATATAAATAATTTCCTTAGTCAAAGTAGTCCTAGCCAAAGAAAAACTCTAAGCAGAATTATTGTCAGAAAAATGCAAAAAGCAAATTATTCCACTAAACCATTAGGACATTACGGACTGGGTTTAGAATCTTACACTCATTTCACAAGTCCCATTCGAAGATATTCTGATATCGTAGCACATAGGATGATTAAGGGCAAGTTTACCAGCAATAAAAATATTTTTAGTATTATTTATAAATGTAACAATGGAGAATTAAGGTCTCAAAATGCTGAAAGAGACTATAAAAATCTTAAGGGGCTTAAATTATTAGATTATAAGAAGAACGATCCATTAGGTGGATATATAACAAAGATTCAAAGATCTCGAATACTTGTTAATGAAAAATATTCAGGTGTAGATGGTATTATATTGAAGCAAGATATTCCTCGAGGCTCTTATGAATTTCATAAAAATATGTTTTTTATGCGTAATAAGATTGGTCTTGAAGAATTTAGAGTAGGCGATGAGGTACGTCTCAAAGTTGCTTCTATTGATTTTATATCTCAGATGGCATATTTTAAATTTGATAGCTAGATTATGATTATTTTTCAAGTTTTTAAAAAAAATCTTCCTCAGTAGTTCTTTGTTAAAAATAAAACAGCCTCCTAAAACTAATCCTATTTTGCTTCAAAAATGGGAAAAACTAAGCTTTATGCACTGGAGAGTGGAAAAAGAGATCATAAATAAACATATCCCTAAAGATTTGACTTTAGATTTGTATGATAACGTCGCGTATATCGGTGTAATTCCATTTATGATGAAGAATGTTCGACCCAGATGGGGACTTAGTGTTCCATTTATATCTAATTTTCCAGAGTTTAACATTAGGACTTATGTAAGGAAAGGTAATATTCGGGGAGTGTTTTTCATTACATTAGATGCTCAAAGTATAATTACGCGAATTTACGCTTCAAATTTTTTTCATTTACCGTACCGGTATTCAAGAGGATATGTAATTGAGAAAAGCAGTTCATTTTCATGGAGTTCCAATCGCTTATATAAGGGATATGAACTAAAAGGATCTTGTGAAGGACATGGACAATTCCGATATGCTAAAAAAAAATCGTTAGAGGAGTTTTTTTTCGAAAGGTATTATTTATTTACTGCATCAGGTAATCAAATTAAAATAGGTCGTATTCACCATGATAAGTGGATGATTAAAAAGGCGACACCAAGAATAATCAAGAATGAGTTTTTGAAATCATATCATTTAGGTATTAAACAACTAGATAATCCTGCGTTTTGCCATATTTCGGATGGAGTTGAAGTAGAAGCCTGGCCATTAGAAAATGTGGATTAATGCTATTTTTTTAAATCAAAGATTATTTTATGTTGTCTGATCTTAAACGATTAGATTTTGTTAGAAAAAATACTAAAATAGGCATAAATATTGAATTATCTACAAAAAGCATTTACCAAGCATATAGTTAATAAGGTTTTAAAAATAGGACATAAGCCTGCTGAAGCTCCTCTGGATGAGAAGGCTAGAATAGAAGATATAAAAAAACTTAGGATACTTGAAGATAATATAGAATCAAGTAAAAGATTCTCAAGCTTTCCAAAATTGGCAGCGACATTAACAGATTGCGATAAAGCAGCTATTAATATAGTAAGTGAAAAATCTCAACATTGTAAAGTTAACTTTGGTATGAGTCCAATCGAAAATATGGCTATGAAAGAAATACCCAGAGAGCTTTCCGTTTGCGCTCATGTGCTCAATAATGATTCAAAGCCTCTTATGATTGATGATTTGACTAAGGATCACAGAACCAAACATGTTTTTGAATTAAATAACAGCTTGTTAAATAAAACCTTCCCAAAATTTTATGCTGGTAGTCCAATTATTACTTCAAATGGGTTCACATTAGGATCATTTTGTGTTTTTAATTCAAAACCAAAGACATTAAATCATTCCAAGTTGGAGGGACTTAGGATGTTAGCTGATCAGTTTATAGACTTATATGAAAGTACTAAAGAAGACTACGAAGTGGAAACTTCAACAGAAAAAGCCTCAATCGAAAAAATAAATGGAGAATATTATTCTTCTGCGTCTGTTCTCTTTTGTGATTTTTCAGGATTTACAAATAAAACCGAAAAATTACAGCCTGGAGAATTAATAGAAATTCTTGATATGTTTTTTACTGGTTTTGATAAGATTATTGAGCGGTTTTCACTCAAAAAGGTGAAAACTATTGGCGATGCATATATGGCAGTTGGAGGTATTCCAGATTTAAACTCTAATCATGCTGAACGAGTTGTTTTAGCAGCTAAAGAAATTATTAACTTTGTAAAGGGTGTTAATTACCAACAAAGTGCAATTGGAAAAGATTTATGGTATGTAAGAATTGGTGCCCATTCAGGTCCTATCATTGCTGGAAAAACTAGTAGTAGCTTTGATATCTGGGGTGATACGGTCAATATAGCATCTCGATTAGAAAGTAGTGGAAAAGAAATGAAAATTCATATTTCTGATCATACTAGAGAATTGCTGCCCTCATCGATAAAAACTACGAATTATAACCTAGTAAGTTTAAAAGGAAAAGGTGATTTTAATAGTTGTTTTATAAATGATGCACAATAGGCATATTTATTATTAACTCTTTTTTAGCCATCATAAATCGCTTGACCAAATTTGTTTTAATATATTTTATTCAATTAAATTGATTTTAGCTGACCATTTAGGCCATTTAAGTGATTTAAAATGAAAAAAAGGATTATCATAATTCTTTTAATAAAAGTATAGTACACCTTGAGAACAAAATTATTTCAAAGAAGTTCTCTAGATAAGTTGGAAAAAATAAAAAAATATAAACCCAAATCATCAACTTATATTTAAAGGCAAAGATGGAGGGGTAAAAAATTCTTATTTATTTGAAGCAGAATTGGAAAAAAATATTTGATGATAAAGATAAAATGCTATTCAGGAGGTATGAGGTGAAAAAGAGTAATAATATAAAAAGTGATTACATCTTTGAGTAGGTAGGAGAAGCTTTTGCGAATAAATTATTTTCTGGTGGTTCAAAACTCCACCATAAGTAAAAATATATTATTATAGAAAGTATGAAAAATATCATTAGGTATATTGTCCATTTAAATAATTTTCGCATCTTTATAAACAGTATTTAAAAAATATAGAATTATAAATTAAAAAGAGTATCAAGGATTCTCCTTCCATCACTTCTTAAAGCATTATGTTCATAGATATCAGTTTCCCACACTTGAGTATTCGGTACATTTTTTGCTAGATCGACAGAAAAATCTCTATCAACATACATGTCATTAGTATAAACTGCTGCTTTTATAGGAATTTGATTTTTACTAAGTGTCTTAGCATTATATAGTATAGGCCAATCACTTTTTTTAGCCAATATATTTGCTGCATTTTTAAAAGGTTTAAGAGATTGATAATGATCAAGCATCCATGGGAATAACATTTCTCCGGTTAAATATAAGTTATCTGTGCTGTCTGAAAAAACTGGATACTCCTGAAGAATACGCTGTGCAGACCAATTTGTAGAAAATCCTTGAGCATAACATGCCTCATGAAGAATCGTAAAAATTGGATTTGTATCAAAAGTTTGCATTGTAAAAATATTTTTTAGAAATTGATAAGATATGTGGTTGTTGACGAATGCTCTTTCAAATAAAAAATTTAAAGAGGCCGCACCATCACTAAAACCAAGATTTATCCCTAATTGTTGAAATCTTTTTATTGATAGGATATCTCCATTAGGAAGAACAACTTGGTTTTCCTTCAAATATTTGGCTATTCTGTTCACAATCTTTTTTGCTTTAGGAAATATTTTAAAAAACAGCTTATTTTTTTCGATGACCCTTTTAAATGTTGATCTGTAAATTTCATCAGGGTGGGCATCTAAAGGGGGAAGGCCACCTGTAATAAATACTTTTTCAAGACTGTCTGGGAAAAATGAAACATAGTGCATTGCACAAAATCCACCAAAGCTTTGACCAAGTACCGACCATTTATTTTCTCCAACAAGTTGCTTTTTAATATGTTCAGCATCTTTTACAATATTATCTGCTCTAAAAAATGTTAAATAATCGGCTAACTCTTGATCACTCAGATCCTTCATGGTATTTGAATCTATGGGGGTGCTTAGCCCAGTTCCTCGCTGGTCGATTAATAAAACCTTATAATCTTCACTAGCTCTTTGAATCCAGCCAGAATTTGTTAGTGGCCTTGGGGACTCATAACCAGGGCCACCTTGGAAAAAAACAAGATAGGGAAGAGATTTTTCTTTATATTTTCCATTTAGAATTTCCCTTGCAAAAATAGAAATTTCGTTTCCTTCTTTTTGATTATGGTCAAGGGGAACTGTGAAATTGTAATCCGTGATAACCATGGATGAATATTTATAACGATTAAATTCCATTATATGTTTTTTATTTTAGACGTGATATATAAAAGTTTGTTTGTTATTTTAATATAATTAGTAAGAATAAATTAATTATTATGTTAATGCTTTAAAATATGTATAAAATATTTTTTATTTTTTCGATTTCATCAAACCTTTTACTTGGGCAGTATTCAAATCTGGGTCCTTTTGAGGTGAGTTCAGCATCATATACAATTACTGTTTCTGATAGTTCCCAAATGGAGTACTCTCTTTACTATCCAGTTAACCATGAATCAGAGGTTGTTGTTTTATTAGCGCATGGATTCTCGAGAGACCGAAGTGTTATGGCTGGATTTGCTGAGCATTTTTCTAGTTGGGGAATTAAAACTATTACTATAAACTTATTACATTCATCAATACTTGATAATAATCCGATATTGGATGCATTCGATATTAATATTGTTGCTGATCAAATTGGTCAAGGGCTACCAATAATTTACGTTGGGCATTCTTCTGGCGGTATGCGATCTGTTTTAGCTGCTAGCCAAAATTCTAATGCGATTGCAGTATTGGGACTAGATCTTGTTGATGCTCTATATCCTGGAACGGATAATCAATATTATGCACTATCCGCAGTTTCAAATATGATGGTCCCAGTATGGGGCATGTTTGGCGAGTCTAGCGCTTGTAATGCAAGTAATAATGGAGTAAATGTTTTTCAAGATGCGGTTCAAGGAAATGCAGTCATAATAACTGAGGCAGATCATTGCGATTTTGAGCTTCCCACTAACATTCTCTGTTCGTTACTTTGTGGACAGCAAAACTATATTTTTTCCGATGAAGATATAGAGGATGTAGTTTTAAACTTATCAACATCTTTTATCATAGGTATGATTAATTTTAGTGAATTAAACATTCAATTATGGGAGCCAGGTAACAATTATTATGACAGTCTTGTCACTGTTGGAGCACTTCAGCAAATTACAGCATTAAATGTAAATGAAAAAATATTTGAACCTGTATATTTCAACCTTTATCAAAATTTTCCAAACCCGTTTAATTCATTAACTAACATAAAATATGAGCTTTTTAAATCAGGTCAGGTAAAAATTGTAATAATAAATTCTATAGGGCAAGATGTAAGGTCGATAATTAATAAATACCATCAATTAGGCGAATATTTTATAAAATGGGATGGGATGGATGACCAAGGAACAAACATGGCTTCAGGCATATACTTTTATAAAATAATTTTAGAGGGAAGAATAAAAACACAAAAGATGATATACCTTAAATAATTTTAAAAATTCTGATTAGTAATTTGTAAGTCCTTATTTTTATAAAAAAATCAAGTTTGATTATTAATAAGGGATCTTTAAAAAAAAATTAATAAAAATTATATTATGAAGTATTCCCTTGAAACTTCACCTTTGGATGTTTTAAAGTTCTAAAAAAATAAAGTTTGTTTCTCAAAATCTTATCATAAAGGACATTTTACGTGATCAGCTTGGATTGTTAGTGAAGATAAAAAATATGAACTAATGACTCATCACAAAAAACTTCGAATGTGGCTTCAATTAGGAGGACATGTAGATGTTGAAAAAATCTTTTTAAAGTCGCATTAAAAGAAGAAGAGGAAGAATCAAGTATTCAATCTTTAATTAGTTTAGATAAAGAAATTTTCGATATTGATATTAACAAGTTTCCTTCTAAATGAGATAGCATTTCCCATACTCATTACGATGTGAGATTTTTACTTTAATCAAATCCCATTTCTTTTAAAATAACGATTATTGAAGAATCGTACGATGTTGCATGGATACCTATTCAAAAGATACTAAGTTTAAATTCTGAATCTTCAATTGAAAGGATGGATAAAAAGACATTAAAGTTGAAAAAAAAGTAAAATATTTGATTTAATTGTACATAGAAATAGAATATGTTGTCTATAGAACATCATTTATTCATTTTGTAAGGAAATGGGTTTTGAATGAGACTAGTGCTTCTGTAATTAAAGTCTGTGTTTACTGAAATAGAAAATTTATCTTTTAAATAAATAAAATTTTCACCAACCATTTTAAATCTATCATTTACTGAACCTTCAAGCATACCTAATCGATCTTCAATTTCAATAAATTTGGCACGAGTAGATTTAGATACTGTTTTTTTTGATTTTTTTTTATTGCCTATCAAAACCATAAATGAAAAAACGATTAAACCTCCAGTTAAGATGCCATGTAAATAAGATTTCATAATAATTTCCTTTTACTTTTTTAGAATTAATTTTTTAGCTTGATAAATACCGATACTTAAATAGTTATAAAATGCTATATCTAATTATTATCTTAAACCATATAATAAAATATTATTTTAATATTAAAATAGTAAAACTGTACATATGAAGTTAATCTACAATTGTTTTATATTTATGAATATGATCTTTAATGCACTTTTATCTTCATTATTGTCAAAAATTAAAAAAAGTCTCCTATTAATATGATCATAGAGCATACACAGCTAATAGGATGGACTGGATTTTTATTTATTATAGCTGGCTATTATCTAAATGCAAAAAAATATATAAATTGCTTTTTCATTTGGGGTATTGGAAATATAATATATACAATTTATGGACATATTCTTAATGCAATTCCAATTATTGCAATGAGTCTATTTTTATTATGTATAAATGTATATGGCTATTATAGTTGGAAAGACAAAGAGTAATTAATCTACTTTAATTAAGTGCAATGATCTTTGAAAAACATATTATTAAAAATAGGAGGAGTCTATCTTAAATAAATTAGGATAGAAAAAAATGGCATATTTATATCTTTTTGGTGCAATAATATTTGAGGTTACTGCAACATTGCTTTTGCCTTTATCAAAAAATTTTACAAAGCCTTTTCTTAGCATAGGAATCTTAATCTTTTATTCAACATCTTTTTACTTATTGACATACGCAATCAAAGGAATTCCAATAGCTATTGCCTATTCAACCTGGGCTGGAATGGGGATACTTCTTATTACATTATTTGGGTTTGTATTTTATAGTCAATCAATACAATGGCAATCTTTAGCAGGACTTCTTTTGATAGTACTAGGAGTTACTATTGTGAATATTTTCAAAAATCCTGGTACTCATTAATGTTATAAAGCAAGATTATATTTTTCAATTTTTTTAGGACTAAGTAAACAAGAACTTGATTGAGCTTTTCCTTTGTATTAATTTTTAATTCGAATTGCAGATATTGGCAATCTAAACCTTTTAACTATTTAATTTAAAAATATTAGGAATTTTATTATGGCTACTATGATTTTGCGTGATACACACCGAGCACTTGAGCAAAAAATGAAGGAACTTGAAAAACAAAAAAAAGATACTTCAATAAAAATTCGAGAAGCAGCTAGTCATGGCGATCTTAAAGAGAATGGAGAATATCATGCCGCAAGAGAAGAACAAAGTTTCATTGTTCGAAAGACTCAAACGTTGCAAACACATTCACCTTTTCAAATTGTTGAGTATGCTGAAATAGAAACTGATGAGGTTGGATTTGGCAATAAAGTTTCTATATTTGATGAATTAAAAGAAGAAACAAAAGAATATTATTTGCTTGGCCCTATTGAATTTGAATTAGATACATTCCCTATGGTAGTTACATATCATTCACCATTTGGTCAGGCTATATTAGGTAAAAAGGTCGGAGAGGATTTTACACTAAATATTAGAGGGGAAGATACTAAATTTATTATAAAGGCAATTGATGCGATTTCTCCAGATTAATTAATTTTAATAAAGGTTTTTTTTATCCTCTAAACATATATTTTGTAACACTGTATTTCAAACGTTGCCAAAATCTATTTCATATTTCTTTTTTATTGAGGTTTTAGTATATAATTTTTTTATTTGAAAGTGAAAAAGGGATAAGCCTTAAACTTAAAAAATCAATTTATCTCTTGATGATTTTATCTCTTGTTAATTACATTAGATAATCTATTCCTTATATTATTATAATTATTAATATAATGGAGAAGTCTAGAGATAAATCACAGAATATTATATTTGATAGAACTTAAGTAAGAACAAAAAATAAAATCACCTCTTCTATTGATAACACAACAACTCTTTTAAAATCGGGAAAATTATATATCCCTGAATTCACTTTGGAACCTGAAAGGCTGGGTAGTTCAATAGAAAAATGTTTTGGTTTAGAGCATATAGAGATTAAAAATATTCCATATTTCATCAAACTTTATAGTATATATCGTGAAATATTTTCCATATAACTACTTGGATTATCCATATAGATAATAGAGCAAATGATAATAATATTGATTTTATTTGAGGGTTACTATAACGATATCGGGTGACAATAATTATTGGAATTATTAGATATGTAATAAACAATGTTTGGTAGATAGGAAGGGCATTCATTATTATGATAAATCTGCACTCAATAAAACTAATTAATTCACTCATATAGGATAAAACTTAAAAAAAGATATTCTATCTTAGTTAGTTTTTTTTGTTTGGTTTATCCTTGCTAGATTTGCTAATAAAAAATAATTTTTCTTTATGTTTGATATTAAAATTTCAAAACACTATTACATGTTTTTTTTTCTAATTGTTAGTTCTTTTGGCCAAGTAGTAGATTCAGAAACTGGTGAGTTAGTAAATTTAAAATACGATAAAAAAAGCGGATCCTATTACCTTTTTGGTTTTGATAAAATGGAGCTATTAAATAATAATGTTTTTCAAGGTAAATTTATAGGTGCATCTGACAGTTTGGTATTCTTTAAAACTGAATTGAATGGCGGAAAGATTTTAGAACAAGAAATAGGATCAATTAAAAATTTAGTATTAGAATCAGGCTCAAACGTTATCAAAAACAATATTTTCAATAACAAGTATAGAACAATCGAAAAATCAAATTTAATTGTAAAGGAATCAAAAATAAAACAAATCCTATCATTTATTAATATTTTCAAGTTTATTAAGATTATTTATTAGTCTTTTATAAATGATATTTAATTTTTTCATTTATATATTAATTTTAGTTGTATTCGAATAGAGATTGATTGCTTAACCAAAACACAACCAATTTTTGTTAATAATTGTGTTGAATACCGGGTTTGCTTAAACGGTTCAAGCGTATTAGAATTAGACTTTTATGAAAACTTAATGTAAAGAGATAGTAACAATGGACTAGTTTTTAATGCAGTTGGCAGTTTATTAGATAGAGTTTTATTAATTGACTCTTTTATTGTACCTAGTGAACCCATTCCGCTTCATATCACTGACTAAATAAAATTCTATAGTTAGATAAACGAGATGGCAAACATCTTCATTAATTCTAATCCGTTTAATTCTTCCATTATTATTCAATGCACTTTTCATAAAGATGATAAAGTATAATTAACTATTTATGGTGTGAGATAAAAAAACCAAAACATCGTCAAATAAATTTGAAAATGCAAGGTCCACGTCCTCGAAGTGGGGTTCAAAAAACCAGAATGGGCAGAGAGTCGCTTCTGGTATTACACTTTGTTAGTATAGTTATAGATTCTCAAAAACAATAAAAACTACTATTATTATTCAATAAATAGTCTGTGAATAATATTTAGTAAATTTTTTTGTAATAAATTTTAATTTTAGATTAATTTAGGTAAAGGAAAATAATGTCATTAAAGTTACTCGCACAGCTATCTCACTTTATAACAATGATGTTTGGCATAGCCCTTGGTATTGCATTGTCTATTCTTTATCAATACAGAATTGGAATTTTTATTGAGGATTTAACATTATTTGTTATTTTTCTTGTTTTTTTAAGTGGAAGTCTAAGAGTCTATACTTTATTATTATGGACAAAAAATAATCTCAACTCTAAGATTTTTGATAAGCATAGACAACTCTCTAAACATTAAGAACTTCTTACTTGATAGGAAACTTTTAGAATTTAAAGTGTTTAATTTTTTCTCCTTCAACTCCTATTTTTTCCATAGCTTCAATTCCCATATCTAAATGTAAATCAACATATTTTCTAGTAACATCCCTATCCATTTCTTCAGTTTTAATACCCTCAGGAACCATAGGGGTATCACTCACCAAAAGAAGAGCTCCTCTATTAATCTCATTTGCGAAACCAGTTATGAAAATAGTAGCCGTTTCCATGTCAATTCCCATAACACGTAATTTCCGCAGGTATCCTTTAAATTTTTCGTCATGTTCCCAAACTCTCCGATTGGTCGAATATATAACACCTGTCCGGTATTCTATTCTTTGGTCAACTAATAATTCTGATACGTATTTGTGTAGTTTAAAAGATGGCATTGCAGGTACTTCCTTTGGGAAGTAATCGTCACTTGTTCCCTCGCCTCTAATTGCAGCGGTAGGGAGAATAAAATGACCTATTTCAGTAGTTTTTTTCAGGCCACCACATTTACCTAGAAAAAGAACACCCTTTGGTTTTATGCATGAAAGTAAATCCATAATGGTAGCAGCGTTGGAACTTCCCATTCCAAAATTGACAATGCTCAATCCATCACTGTTTATGGAGGAAGTCATTGGTCCACCTAAACCATTAATCTTAGAATCGTATTTTTTTGAAAATTTGTCAACATAATTTTGAAAGTTTGTTAGAAGAATCCAATCACCAAATTTTTTAGGATCTGTCCCGGTATATCGTTTTATCCAATCAAGTGCTAGTTTATCTTTTTTATTCATTACATTATTTTAACACTTACAAAATTTTAATAGTTATTTTTTTATATATTTCTAGTTGCCTAGATTATTTCATGCAAAAAAACAGTAAAATAAGGATGTATACGGATGGTGCGTGTAAAGGAAATCCTGGAATAGGTGGGTGGGGTGTTTTTATACAAAAAGAAAATGATCAAGTTGATTTATATGGATTTGATTTAAAAACAACTAATAATAAGATGGAATTAAAAGCAGTTATCCAAGGGCTCAAAAGTTTTAATTCAAAAACAAATGTTACTATAATTACAGATTCACAATATGTGAAAAATGGAATAAGTCAATGGATTTTTAATTGGAAAAAAAATGGATGGAAAACGGCTGCTAAAAAACCTGTTAAGAATAAAGATTTGTGGAAAGAACTAGATGACTTAGTAAAAAACCATTCAGTTGATTGGGAATGGGTTAGAGGGCACTCTGGAAACCCAGGAAATGAAAAAGCAGATAAACTAGCAAATAAAGGGATCGATCATTATCTAAAGAAGAATGGCTAAGAGGTACTACAGAAGTATTGCAAGGCGAAACTTTTTGGCCTTATCTTGGTATTGGATATACAGATAATATAATTTCGCCTTGCTCAATTTTTTTAAAAATGGCTAACCTTTCTAACTAATTATCTTACTTCAACTATACCTGAAAAGTACTGAATCAAATTAATTAGGGAGTACCAAGAAAGGTTAACCAATATTTAAAATAAGTATCTTATAACTCAAATTCATCTTTGATTAATTCTGCCCAAATTATCATTCTTTCTTCAGAAAGCTCTTCCTCATTATCATTATCTAAGCCTAGACCTAGAAATTCATCTCCATCCAAGCCTAGGGAATTATCAAATTCATAACCTTCAGTTGGCCATCTTCCAATTAACTTTCCTCCATTTTCCATAAATGGTTTTCCTAAAAGACCTAGAGCATCTAGAAAATTATCTGCATAACCAACCTGGTCTCCACAACCAAAAAAAGCGGCAGTGATTCCATTAAAATCAAGTCCCTTATATTTTTCATATATAAAATCCCAATCATCTTGTAACTCTCCAATATGCCAGGTAGGGCATCCTATGATTAGTTTTTTATATTCAAGCATTTTTTTTGGGTCTGTATCTGCGATATTATACTCATCAATTTGAGCTCCTTCTGATTCCATATATTCCTTTAGAAACCCAGCAGCCTCTTCTTGATTACCAGTATTACTCCCCCAGAATAGTCCAATTTTTTCCATGTTCTTCCTTATCTTAGTAATATTTAATATATGAATTTAAAGCAAATGAGACTCATTCGCAATAAAAACAGAAAAGATTTTACTTTTCATTTATCTATGAAATTTTTTTATGTGAAAAAAATTAAACATATTTCAAAGTTTAAGATCTATTAAACCCATTGCAATGCGAACTAAAAATGATATTAGTTTATATACATGCAATAGAAATAAGGTAGTTAAACAAAAGGTTAAAAACATCAAAGTTTTTATGATAAAGTAGCTTATAATAATTATATGCAGATATTTATTAAATGAAATTAAAAGTCACATTTTTAGATCCCCATCACAAGCATTTAATTAAATCACCAACCTTATCTCAGCATAATCCTGAATTTTTAACATCATGATTGTATCCACCTGCTTCTTTTTTTAGATCCTGAATACTAATAAATCTATGTTTGTATTTATTGTCCTTTAGAAAAAATACTAGCTACAATTTTTTCTCCATTTTCAAATATATGTAGCCATTCACCATCTTTTTGTAATTAATATAGTGACCAGACTCACGTTCCTTTTACTAACATACCAATTTATCTATATAGAAATTTTTATATCTTTTTTATAATATCCTTCATATTGTTTATTTCCAATTGTATACCAAAAACTACATAATCCAAATTTGAAATCATTAAAATAACAACCTTGCCTTTTTTACCACCTTTATCATAAAAATAAGTCTAGATTCCACTTTTGATTCCATTATTAGGATAATCTTGTCGTTCGATATTTTCATTACTATACCAACAGGTCCAAAGACCCGTTCTTTCGGTGTCCTTGTATATCCTATTCTTTTTTCCATCAATAATTTTAATTTTTAAAATCTTTTTCCTAATATAATCTGAAAATAAAAAAGCGATGCCACCA
>CACKSF010000003.1 GCA_902602795.1 uncultured Fidelibacterota bacterium | reverse complement strand
GCGAGGAAAAACAATGTCTTCAAGCACTAATCCCACATCCGCAGCGTATGAACAAGCAGTTAAAGCGCTAGGCCTTAAACAAAATATTGCAAATGCGTTAGAGATTCCAGACCGTGAATTAACTGTAGAAGTTCCTTTTAGAAGGGATAATGGTGAAGTAGAGAGTGTAATTGGTTTTAGAGTTCAGCACAACAATACTAGAGGACCCTTTAAGGGCGGAATTCGATATCATCAGCATGTAGATATTGAAGAGGTACGATCTCTCGCAACACTAATGACATGGAAAACATCATTATTAGATATCCCATATGGTGGGGGTAAAGGAGGTATAGGAGTTGATCCTACAAAATATAGCAAAACAGAATTGGAAAGAATGTCCAGACGGTTTTTTAGGGCAATTGATCCAATTATAGGCGTAAATGTTGATATCCCAGCACCAGATGTAAATACAAATGCCCAAGTCATGAGTTGGTTTATGGATGAGTATAGTCAACTTCATGGATATTCTCCTGCAATCGTTACAGGCAAGCCTTTAGAACTTGGTGGTTCCGCTGGAAGAGAAGCGGCTACTGGTAAAGGCACTGCAGTTGTAACAAGAGAAACAGCTGAAAAATGGAATATAGAACTAAAAAATGCAAAAGTTGTGATTCAAGGTTTTGGAAATGTAGGGTCTTATGCCGCAAAGTTTTTGCACGAATATGGATGTAAAGTAATTGCAGTAAGTGACGTGAAGGGTGGCATCTTTGATCCAGATGGACTTGATATCCCTTCACTTTTTAAATTCAATTATGAAAACAGGACAATAGATGGTTTCGACCAAGGAAAAAAAATTACTAATGATGAATTGCTTGCTTTGGATTGTGACTTTTTAATACCAGCAGCGTTAGGAAGTGCTATCAATGATAAAAACGTTGATTCATTAAATTGCAAAGTAATTGTAGAAGCTGCCAATGGCCCAGTTACAGGATCTGCGGCAGAAAAACTATGGGGCAGGAAAATAGGTATCATACCTGATATTTTAACAAACGCAGGTGGAGTTACAGTATCTTATTTTGAATGGGTTCAAAACCTCCAACAATTTAAATGGTCAGAAGAAGATGTAAATAAAAAGCTGGAAGATAAAATGGTGCATGCATTTAACGAAGTATTCGAGATGAAAAAAAGCAAGCAAGTTCCTATGAGAATTGCTTCTTTTATGGTTGCAATTGATAGGGTTCATGTCGCCTATAACCTTAGAGAAGGATAAAGTAATCATAATTAGCTTGAAGCTTTATGTAAAAAGCCTCTCCCAATTACACCAGCGATTACTAAAAAGCCCCCAATTAATGCTATTTCGCTCATAGTCTCTTCTAAAAATATAAAAGTCAACAAGGGATTGAAAAGAGGTTCAATCACAGGATATATTATAGCATCTAATGCGTTAACATATTTAATTGCAATACTAAATAAAATGTAAGCTAATCCAAGTTGGATTAAACCAAGAAATGTAATATAAAGCCATGGAGTCGCTGCCATTGTAACTCCTTTAAAATAAAAAGGCAGACAAATCACAAACGTGATGAGGTTGCCTAATAAAACACAATCAATTGGATTTTCATTTTTTCTTTTCTCGTAAATAGTGTTAGACCGGCAAAACCCAATCCAGAAAAAATGGAAAGAATATTACCCCATTTTTGTTTAAACGATAGATCCTCATAAAAAAAACAACTCAGTCCAAATATGATTATTGCAATAGTAAACCTATCTTTGTAGCTTTTTCCCCAAGGAAAGAATAGCCAAATAATGCGACGTATATTGGCGCGGCATATTGAATAAGAATCACATTGCCGGAAGTTGTAATCTTGTTTGCAAAAACAAAGCATAAAACCATTACAGAATAACAAAAAGCTCCAGCCCATTTATTTTTCCAAAATTTTTCCTGTCTGGTTTACTATAAAGATAAATGATTACAGCTGAAAGTACACTTCGAATACCAGCAATACTAACTGGAGACCACGGAATTAATTTTATTATTAAGCCACCAGTGCTCCATAAGACTCCTGTAGTAATCAAAAGTAGAATCGCCAATTTTCGACTCATAGATTAAACTAAATCTTTTAAATAAGGTTTTGATACACAAGCAATTATAGTTAGCAAAAGAACACTGGTACTAATTAGAAAGGCAACAATACTCCTATAATCACCCAATAATATCCTTAATGCAGTTCCCTCAGTATAAGGACTCTGAAAAACATAATCTTTCCAATAGGATAGGAACTTAGGATCCATGTGTAAAAAAGTATCTATTATGTCTAAAAAACAAAATGCCCTCTGCAGTAACAAAGGGCATTCTAAATTTTTCTAAGTTCTGGACGTAATTAAAAACCTTTAATTGTACTTGATTTTTTATACAATTGCCATACTATATGCCAACCAAGAATTACTATTAACATTGGCAAAATCCATGAATGCTCACCAGGTATACCAAGAGCAGTAGGCGCTGTGACATGATGCTGATTGTGCATAGTCCAAACAAGAGGAAATGACATATAAGTGTTATGTTTAGATCTCAAACCTGCCAATGCTAAAAGATCACCATCTGGTGCTTCACCATTTTTAATAGCAGTAATAATTTTTTGCTGCGCAGGCCAAATTCGAAACCAAACGTTAAAAGCCATATTTGTTCCAAACAACGCGCCAAGGTGGATATTAACAGCTCTATATCCAAAACCTCCTAATTTTTGCATTGCAAAAACATAAGCTGTAATAAGCAGAAAACTCACTGCAGTTACTGCTCTTACATTCGATGCTAATGGGCTTTTATAAATAGCATCGTAAAGGAATACAGCTACGAAGGTAAATAATAAAAGTATATGAATTGACATATTTGCTGGTTCACCGGTTAGCTCGTTTGAAGTAAAATCCTCAGGCATCATGCCTCCAGCCCAATAAATCACGTAAAGTAATACAATTCCGGTACCCCAAGTCCATGCAGCACCCATTCGAAACCAATATAAGGTTCTTGGCATAAGTTCTGGGACTACTTTTTTTTTCGTTTCGCCATCCATAGTGGGTGCGAAAGCAGTATTCACAAAATTAAAAAAATATAATAGGCCTATCCACATGATACCTGCTAGTACATGAAGCCATTTAAAAACTGGATGAATTAATTCCATAATTATTCACTCACTCCCTTTATTTATTTAGGTTTATAACCTATCTTAATTTATTAATTTTCAACGATTCTGTAAATAATTCAAAATTTAAAATGTCAGATTTTTTTCTATCCCTAGAAATCTCATAAAAATCTAAGTAATATAGATTACTCTTGTTCCTAAAATCACTTTACAATTACCATCGGGCAATTGCACGATTCCATTACAGCAAGAGGTTTACTTCCTAAGAAAAATTTTGAAATTGGTGATTGAGATGATGTGCCCATAATAATTATATGATTATCTCGAGCAGCATCAACTAAAGTGTTTACCAAGTCACCTTCTATAGATCTTACTTTCGACTTCACACCTGTTCTTCTCATCATCTTTTCCGCACGCAGCGAAGCTGAATGAAACTTTTCAGAAATTTTCTCTTTATTACTAATTGAAACGATATCTACCTCAATATTAAAAGCTTGAGCAACGCGTACTGCGAACTTTACCGCTTTTTTATTTCCTTTGGAGTCATTTACAGCTAATAATATTCTATATGTCTGTTTTCGATTAAAATTATTTACTACAAAAATAGAACTGTCAATATATTGAACTAAATCATGGGCCATCCTACGCCTTCCACTTCCTCCAATAATTGTTAAATCATAATTAAAAGATTGGACCTCATCCCTCAATTCTTCGATAATATTTCCATTTCTTAAAATTAGACTAAGGTTTGTTACAGCAGCTCCTTTCAAAAACACTTCCGACCTTCCAATACCTTTATCAATCAAAAGATTTTTTGAAAAACTATTATCAATTGAACTTTTGGTTATATAGTTCTCACTTTGTAAATAATTATATGCCCATTCTAAAACATCAACACCTGGCCTATCTAAATCCCAAGACTCCATTAGTTCATTTGCTATACTTACATCCTTGTAACTAAACTCATTTACTTTTTTCCCAACATCTAAAATAGTTGTAGACGAATTCAAGGTACTTGCTATTCGCATCCCCACATCAAGTGTAGGTTCCGAAAATTTTTTACTGCTAATTCCAATTAGTATTTTCATAATGATAAAGTCGGCCAATAAAATAGTGAGACAACTAAAAGTAAAAAAACTGATATAATAAATAATTTCCAGCCTGCCTTAAAATAGTCAGCCGAAGTAATTAGTCCAGTAGAATGTATAATCATACACGTAGGAGATGCCACAACTGTTAAATAAGCAAATGCAGAAGCGATAGATGTCATAAACCCTGTAATAACAGGGTTACCACCCATATCTAAAACAATTGGGCCAAGCACAGCAACTGTAGCAGCACTACTTAATAAATTTGTCAACAATCCAGCGACAACTACAGAAACAAACCAACGTACAATTTCAACATCTTGAAAAATAATTTCTAGATACGTCAATGTTTGCCCCGCCACCCAAAAAGCAGCACCTGTTTCTTTCATTTGAATACCCAAAGATATAGCAGATCCAAATAATAAAATTACACCCCAATTTGTATTTCTATTGATTTCCTTCCAATTAATAAGGCCGAAAGATAAATAAAGGAACACACCACTTAGAGCTACAATTCCTAATCCAAAAGTTGGACTAAAAAAAATCCATCCTAAAAAAACAAGTGTAAAAATACCAATTGCCATTAGTTGATTAGCATTTATTTTCCCAGTTTTGGCAACTTGAACCTTTAATTTTCTTACGGAAGAATCCATAGTTTTTTGTGAAGGTGTAAAAGTTTTCCACAATATTAAACTAACTATAGGAATTTCTAGAAGTAACATTGGATACGTCATTTTAATCCAATCTAAGTACGAGATTTCTGCCATACCAAACTCTGCTAGATAACCTATCATTATAGCGTTTCTTCCTCCACCAGAGGGAGTACCAATTGAACCAATAGCGCAACCATATGCAATAGAAAACAATAAAACAGATGATAATTTTGTGGCTTTCCCTGTACTTAAACCTGCATTACGAATTAATGCTAATGCAACGGGTAGCATCATGGCTCCAACAGTATGTTCTCCAATAAAAGAAGATAGCAATGCAGATATGGTTACGAACCCCAATACAATCCTCCATGTTTTATTACCTGTAATAGTTATAACTAAAAGAGCTAACCTCTTATCAAGTCCCTGATGAACTATTGATACTGCCAGCATTAGAGAACCCATTATAAAAAGTACCGCATCACTCATAAATGAAGATGCTACACCATCTGGAGTGTCAACACCCAAAACAACTTCCATAATTAGGATTAGCATCGCAACTGCAGGCAATGGGATTGTTTCACTAACAATTAAAGAAAGAGCTACTAGCACTATAATTAATGTGCGATGACCTTCTGAGGATAATCCATCTGGAGTAGGAAAGTAAAAAAAAGAGACGCTCAATAAAAAAGAAAGGATCAACCATTTTTTTCGAGTGATCCAAAAAAGTATATTAGAAATAGAACGTTCTGAAAATCCAAACATTGATAACTCTAATCTAGATTTCTTATTTTATTCGTGCTTACACTCACTCGGGATTTTTTCACCATTTTCAAGGATTGCCCATTTCCAAATAGGAACTCTTTTCTTTAACTCAATTATAAAAAATGACATTGCCTCAAGTCCTTCTTTACGATGCTTTGACCATATCGAAACATGCAAACTTGTTTCTCCTACTTTAACTTCACCTATTCGATGTCTACATAAAAGATCTTTTATAGAAAATTTATTTTGAGCCTCTTGAGCAATAATTCTTAATTCTTTTTCAGCCATTTCTTCGTATTGCTCATATTCTAGCATTTTTATCTTTTTCCCATGCTCTGTTCCTCGCACTCTCCCATTAAAAATTAACTCTGCGCCTTTTTCTTTTTGATTATCATTAGAATCAAAAGGGGTTATAGAAGAGCCTACAATTTCAACCTTTATCATTTATCCGCCCTGCACAGGAGGAATAAAAGCTACTTCATCACCATCTACAAGTTCTATGTTTTTTGATATATATTTTTTATTTACAGCGGTACTTAGTGTTACATTATCTAACTTACCTTCCGCCTTTTTACGAACTAATTTTTCTAGATCATCTGTAAAAGTCTCGTCCTCTAATTCGAAGATGATTTCATTTGTACCAAGTGCATACTTTACCTGAGAAAAACACTTTAATCTTATTTTTATCATAATTCAATTACCTCTGTCTTATGTTGCAAGCTATCATAGATAAGTAGCTTCCCAATTAAATTTGGCTCTAGATTAACAATTAATTTTATTGCTTCAAGAGCCTGCATATTACCTATAATGGATGGCAACATACCTACAGCTCCTGCTTCTTCGCAGGTTTTACCACCAGAAATACTATCTGGGAACAACTCTGAATATCCTATTTTATTATTTGTATTAAAAACTCCGACCTGCCCCTCAAATCTATATATACTTCCATAGACCATAGGAATATTTTCATCTTTAGAAACTTTATCAATAATTTGTCTGGAAACAATATTGTCTGTTGCATCTATTATTATATCGATGTTTTCAAAACAGGATTTTGCATTTGATTGATTAAGAAAATTATCAAACGCTATAATTTTAGTTTGACTTGAAATATTTTCTAAGGATCTTTTTGCAACATTAACTTTATCTCTGCCTATATCTACAGGCTGATATAAGTGCTGTCTATGTAAATTTGATAAATCGACAGTATCTCCATCAATAATATTCAAAGTGCCTACACCAGCGGCAACTAATGATGTAGCCGCTGGACATCCAAGTCCTCCCATACCAACTATTGCGACTCTTGCTTTCATTATCTTTTTTTGTCCGTCGATTCCAATTTCTCTCAAAATAGTTTGACGTGACCAACGACTCAAATCATTTTTATCTTTTATAAACTCATTCCATGCTTGAACCCCACCTAAAAGGCTAAAAGAATTTTGTAATTCATTTTCAAGAATCATCCCTTCTGTAACAATTCCAAATTGACAAACAAGAACCTTATCGCCTTTGATTTGATCTATAGAATTAGGGTTTCCAATAATACATTTTAGTTCTTTTATTGGAGACTGTTTAATCTGATCTTTTGGCCTTGTATCTAACAAAGTGAAATTTTTATCATTATCTAACCATTTTTTTAACTTTTCTGGCGTAATAATCATTATAAATTTTTCCAAGGTAATAAATTTATTTTGATCAAATCACCTGGTTTGAGAGGACCGTCTCCTGAATCAGATCCCAAGATACAATTTGCACCTAATGAGGATGTCAACATGTGAGACCCCAGACGACTAGTAGGACGACATATTATTTCTCCATTTTTATACCCTGCTTGTCCAAATAAAAATCTATACTTTGTTTTCTCTCTAGGAAAAGATTCCTCTAATTTACCATACAAAGGCTTCTCAATATTTTCACCCATGAGTGATTGTATTACGGGCCATATCCATTCCATAAACCCTATATATGAAGAAACCGGGTTACCTGGAAGTCCAAAAATTAATTTATGCTCCTTTGTCCCAAAAAACATTGGCTTTCCAGGTTTCTGTGCGACCTTCCAAAAATGTTCTTTTACTCCCAGTTCAATAAAAACATCTCTAACATAATCATAGCGTCCCATTGATACGCCACCCGAGGAAATAATAATATCTGATTCTTCCAATGCTTGTGATAAAAATGACTTTAAGGATTCTTTATCGTCTTTTATCACTTCTTTCATTTGAATTAAAGCTCCAGCCTTTTCTACTAAGTCTGTAAAAACGTAAAGATTAGAATTATAAATCTGCCCCTTACCCAACTTTTTCCCTGGTTCTACAAGCTCATCACCAGTTCCAAAAATTGAGACCTTAGGTTTTTTTGATACAATGATAGCTCCATATCCAAAAGTAGCACATGTGCCTAGCTCGTTTGCTGTAATCCGAGTACCTTTTTTTATTAATATATCACCCTCACTTATTTCTTCACCTCTTTTGCGTATATGTGCACCGCATGATGCTGAATTCTTAACTTTTACAGAGCCATTATTTGAAAAGCCGCTTGTGTCTTCAACCATTATAATTGCATCAGCTCCTTTTGGTATTTTTGCCCCTGTCATACATTGGATACATTCTCCTTTTCCTATAATTATTTCTGATGGAGAACCAGCCGAGCTAATATCTATGATCTTTAACTCAATAGGTTCTTCTTCAGTTGCATGTTTTGTGTCTGTGGCACGCACTGCAAACCCATCCATAGCTGAATTGTTAAAAATTGGTGATGGAAAAGGCGCAACAACATCTTCACCTAAAATACGTCCCGGAGAATTAATTAGATCTACATTTTCCTTATTTAAAAAGAAAAGATGTTTATTTATAATAGTTTTAGCTTTTTGATAAGAAATCATATTATCCTTTGAATTAAAAAAATGATCGCTAAAATAATTACAACGCCCATAGTCTTTTGAATGAATATGGACTCAAACCTTACTGACCCAAAATGCGATCCAACAAACCCACCAACCAACACTGCAAATACTAATGGAGTTATAAACTTAATATCATAGATTCCTGATTGTAACCTTGGGAGAAGTCCAGCAAAAGAATTAAACCAAATGAACATTGATCCTGCTGCAGAGGCTTCCTTTGTAGTTCCTAAACCAAACATGATGATTAATGGAACCAAATATATACCACCACCAATACCAACAGCACCGGAAATAAAACCCAAAAAAGATCCTAAAAAAGTAGCCAATAACCATTTTTCAATGTTTGATAATTGGTAAGTAAAAGCCAACCTATCAAAAAAATAAATTCTTGATATAAAAAGTATTAGAGTCATAGTAAGAATAATTTCATAAATTAGCTCTGGTAATTGAACAGAACCAGCTAGGTATGACATTGGGATAGATGTGATTAAAAATGGTGCAACTAAATTAATTCGACCATATCCTGCTTTCCAAAAATTAATCATCCCGATAAATGTGACACCTAAATTCAAAGTAAGTGAAGTAGCAGGGATGAGCTGATAACTAACTCCCATTATCGCCATTATAGCTGTATAAGATGATCCACCACCAAGCCCAACTGAAGAATAAAAAAAAGAAACGAAAAGAAAGAGAATAGGTAGAAAATACTCCACTTAATGTTTTTCACCTTTCAACATATGAAAAGAATGAAATATAGTTGGAATTAAAACCTCTAATGCATCTCTTGTAGCTCCGGGACTCCCAGGTAAACAAATAACAAGAGTTCCTTTCACAAGACCTGCAGTTAATCGCGAAAGCATGGCTGTTTTTATCTTCCCCCTACCGTAAGCATGCAACGCCTGTTCAACTCCAGTTAATTTCGATTCAAATATACTTTCTAAAACTTCTATAGTTAGATCCCTAGGACTAATTCCAGTTCCACCCGTTGTAAGAATAAGCTCCAAACCAGAGTCAATCCAATCATAAATCATAGGAACTAATTGATCAGAACCATCTTCTAAAACTATTCTATGATCAACTACACATCCAGAATTCAAAAATCCATCTGCCAATATTTCCCCAGATATATCTTCTCTTTTCCCCCTAACGACTCCATCACTTAAAGTTATAACTCCTACTTTGGGTCTATATCCGGTAGCATGGTCTGATTTTCCGCCTTTTTTTTCTATTAATTTAACCCCACTTATTTCCATGGATTTATCTACGGCTTTACACATATCATATACGGTAAGAAGAGCAATAGAAACCGCAGAAAGAGCTTCCATTTCTACACCCGTAGATTCTTTAGTTTTTACAAAAGATCGAACCCAAATACTATTGGATTTAAATTCGAATTCGATATCAACAAAAGATAAGTTTAGCTGATGGCACAAAGGAATTATACCTGAGGTCTTCTTTGCAGCTTGAATCCCCGCAATCTTGGCGATATTTAATACGTTTCCTTTAGGCAATTCACCATCCTTAATCCCTGCAATAGTTTCAGGACGCATATTTATTTTTCCTTCAGCCTTTGCAACTCTAACAGTAAGCAGCTTATTTGTCACGTCAACCATTTTAACATTACCTTTTTCATCAATATGAGAAAATTCAGTCATACTTACCCTCCTATTTGGGTCATAGATTCTCTTAAATCATTGCCTTGACCTTGTGCAATCCAACCATTTTTTAATTTTTTTTGCATTGCTCCAATAATTAATTTTTCAATGCCACTATCTTGCATTCCAGTACGCATAGCATCTCTAATATTTGTTTCTGATTGACTATACAAACAATTTAAAAGATTCCCATCTGCGGTGATCCTAATACGATTACAAGCACTGCAAAGGTTCCTAGAGTAGGAAGGAATCACAGCTACTCTTCCAATATATTCTTTTATTTTATATATATAATATTCAGTGCTAGACCCTTTTACTGGCTTAAGTATATTATAATGTGATTTTAAATCATTCACAATTTCATCTGCTTTATAAAACTTTCCTGTTTTCCAAATTTGATGAGAGTCAAAAGGCATTAGCTCAATAAACCTTACCGTGATATCATTATCCCTTGTTAGCTCAACGAAATCTATAATTTCATCATCATTAAAGTCTCTCATCGCAACAATATTCACTTTAATGGATTTTATGCCTGAGCTTAAAGCTAAATCTAACCCTTCTAAAACTTTTTCAAGTTCTTCTCGCCTAGTTATTTTCTTAAACTTTTCTTTGTTAAGTGTATCTAAACTAATATTGATTCCATCCAGTCCTGCTTCTACTAATTGATTGATATTCCTAGGTAATAAAACTCCATTTGTGGTTAAGTGGATTGAAGATATATCAGTTTTCTGATATGTATATTTAATTAAATCTAAAAGATCTTTACGAAGCAAGGGCTCCCCTCCGGTAAATCGGATCTTTGAGATACCTAAATCTGACATTATTTTGATTATTCTGCAAATTTCATTTTTACCTAAAAGTCTAGCTTTTTCCTGAAATGGGACTCCCTCTTCCGGCATGCAATAAATACAACGAAGATTACATTCCTCATTTACTGCAAACCTTAGGTAATTAAATGTCCTACCAAAATGGTCTTTTATAGATATATCCTTAGGGATACCCGAATTGATGATATCAGTTTTCATTTCATTTTCATTCCAATACACTCTACCAAAGAGCAGAAATCAGGAGCCAGTTTTAACATCTTCATTAAAACCCTACCGGCCATCAACCATATTACAAGCTAAACATAGGTTTTTTGGTTAAAAGATAATTGTTTTACGAAATCCATATTTGATTATTACATAATACAACTATTGAAAAGTTTTTTTTATTCTCTTTTCTCTTTTCGACTTTAAAAAACTCACTACATTATTTATTTCAAGAATAGCTTTTTTTATATCTGTTTGTGTAGTAAACCTTCCAACACTAAATCTAATAGCAGAATGCGCCAATTCATTATTACGGCCTAATGCTTTAATAACATGAGAGGGCTCTAAACTATTACTGGTACATGCAGATCCAGCAGAACAGGCGATTCCTCTCATTTTCATTATTATGGTTTCTGCCTCTAAATTTGGAAAACAAAGATTTAGATTATGAGATAAACCGTTTTCAATATTCCCATTTAATATTACTTCAGAGTGCTTATCTTTAATTCCATTCAATAGAAGATCGCGAAATTTTCCTAAAGAATGATACTCATATTCTCTTTTTTGAATACAGATTTCCGCTGCTCTAGAAAAGCCTACAATTAGTGGCACGGGAAGAGTACCCGATCTGTATCCTCTTTCATGTCCTCCTCCATCCATTTGCATTTCTAAAGCAACCTTTGGATCTTTCTGGCAAACATAAAGAAATCCAATACCTTTTGGGCCATATAGTTTATGAGCAGTAGCAGCTAGAAGATCAATTTTCATATCTCTAACATTTATTTCTAATTTTCCAAATGTCTGACAAGCATCCACAAAAAATAGAATATTATTTCCTCTACAAATTTCTCCAATTTTTTCTATAGGTTGAATAGTTCCAATCTCATTATTGGCATGCATAATAGCAACTAAAACCGTCTCCTCCCTAATTGCATCAGCAACATCCTGAGGATCAACCTCCCCATTTTGATTTACTGGAAGAATAGAAATATCCCACCCTTTTTTTTCGATTGATTTAAACGTATCTAAAACAGCACTATGCTCCGTAGCTTGAGTGATCATATGATGTTTCTTACTAAAAGTACCTGCAACCCCTTTTATTGCTAGATTGATAGCCTCAGTTGCTCCACTAGTAAAAATAATTTCTCTTTTATTTGCTTTAATACTTTTAGATAATACTTGACGAGATTTTTCCACTGCTTTTTTTGACTCCAAACCATAATAATGATGAATACTAGATGCATTCCCAAATTTTTCATGAAAAAAAGGTAGCATAGCATCCATAACTTCTGGATCTAATGGTGTAGTAGCCTGATTATCTAAATATATAGGATCAGCCATCTAATTACTTGATAATAGATTTTTTTTGTTTTCCGGATCCACCATTTTCAAGCATGACCATTTCGGATAGAATACTTAATGCAATTTGTTCAGGAGTTTTGGCATTTAATTCTAACCCAGTAGGAGAAAAAAAGTGCTCTAATTCTTTTTCTGTTACTCCATTTTTTTTAAGATACTCTAAAATTATGCCAGTTTTTTTTGCACTTGCAACGACGCCTACATAAGGAATGCCTTTCTTTAAAGCTTCAAGGCTAATTCTATCATCATTACTATGATGAGTAGCTAAAATGAAATAATCAACATGAAAATCAATGTCTTCTAATTCGAGCATATCAGTAATTATTTTTGCTGCGCTAGGGTATCTTTCTTTCTCTTCTTCTGATGTTTGCACAATAACTTTAAACTTTAACAGACTTGCCATTTCACATAAAATTTCCGAAAGTCCACCCATCCCTCTAATCAAAAAGGTTTTGTTTAACATTTGAGGTTCAACAATTACTGACATATATCCTCCACATGGTATACCCATTTCTATTTCGTCACTATCTAAGTCTATTTCAATTTTTTTGGGCAAACCATCTATCAATGATTCTTTAGCAGTTGCACCTACACGATTTTCAATGCAACCACCTCCAACATAACCAATAATTCTTTTACCCTTTTCATCAAATATTGCTTTGTCTCCTACTTTACCTGAAGAAGAACCATGCACTTGAAAAACAGAAGCAATTGCATAAGGAATTTCTTTAGACTCTAACCTAGCTATGGTTTGAAACAACTCTTTATGTCTGGACATTGTTTAGTAATTTCTTTTCTACCAAAAGATAATCATCTCTAGTATCGCAATCAATAATGACTTCATCGGTATTGATAGGAATACCCACGGCATCTCCAGGATATTTTTTTAATACTTTTTTGCACCCACTATCGCCCTTTGACTTTATGATTTCTGGAAAATATTTTCTTGGGAAAATGACAGGGTTAGCTTGTCTATTATTATATTCAGGATATATTATATGCTTCCCACTATGTTTATTAAATTCTTCAATAATCCTATTAATTGTTATCGTACTAATTAAGGGCATGTCTCCAAGAACAATCATACTCCCTTCAACATCCTTATCAAGTCTAGACATTCCAGCACAGATAGAGCTCATCATACCGCTTTCCCATTTTCTATTATGTACAATTGTATTAATTCCCTTGGGTATAGATTTTTCAATTTTGTTGTTCTGATATCCTGTGACTAAAATTATTTGATTAACTCTTGCACCTAACACCATTTTACAGACTAAGTGTATCATTGGCTTACCATCAATTAAAAGAAGCAACTTATTGAATTCACCCATTCTTTTAGAACCACCAGCTGCCAGTATAATTACAGATATTTTCACGCCATAGGTTATTTATTTTTATAACAAAATTGAAGAGACAAAGTATTTCCTAATCAACCAAAACATTCGAAATAATAAAATGGTAAAAATAATTCTTTTTACTTTTTAAGCAAGAAATCTACAGTTTTTGTTATTTTTAAAATTTAGACACTTTGAAACTTAAACTTAAATTTTGGATAATAGTATAATCCACAGCAAATCAATATTTCTAGCAGTATAAATAAGTATAAATTCTTTGCAACTCCATCATCAAAACCATAGCTATGTAAACCAACTTGAAGCAAGTTCACTCCGAACCAAGCTAAAGCAACTATTATGTTATTCAAACCCATTCCTAATGCAAATAGAGGGGGTTTTGCTATTCCGGCTAGCCTTGAATGAATCATAAGAAGCTGCCATAGTACAATTAATAATGCACCATTTTCTTTTGGATCCCAGCCCCAAAATCTACCCCAGGATTGATCCGCCCAAATACCTCCAAGAATAGTGCCAAATAAGGTAAAAAACAAAGCAAACAATGTCATGCCGAACAAATTATTAAATATACTTTTTAGTTTTTTAGAGTTAGATGAATCTAAGATATTTTGGATAAGGTAAAGATGACCTATAAAGCCTGCAACTAAAGAAGCTCCGTACCCTATTGTTATTGTTGTTACATGAGTAGCCAGCCAGAAATTAGAATCTAAAACTGCTACTAACATCCCAAGTGTATCTCCATCAGCTGCATAACTAAATCCTATGAAATGCAGAATACTTCCACCAATAGATCCTACAAAAATACCTAACCCATCTTTGCGAAAATATTCTAATGCAACTGCCAAAAGTAAAAGGATAAATGAAACGAAAATAACCGATTCATACAAGGTAGAAACAGGTGGTCGGCCCATTATGTACATGCGCATGACTATTCCATAACCATGTATCAAAAAGCCGATAATTAGAGACATAAAAGAAATGTTACGAAAAAAACTTGGTTTTGCCATCCAACTTATTCCAATAAGTAAGAAAGATAAAATGTAAAAGGCTAAACTTTTAACAAATAGATTAACATCGTTCATCCAAGTTTCACCTTTTAACTTCTTCACATCAACAGGACTTAAAGATAAATCAGAAACTATTTTTTCATAATTAAATAGTGCATCGTTCATTTCTAGATCATTTTTCTGAAAGCGAGCTGCTAAATATTTTTGAAGGGAATTTAAAATTTCTTCTTGATGATAGGCGGGCGTTACACCACTTATGATAAAATCAAATGGAGATTGCCATACCGCATTTTCATCTAATAATGCAGGTGGTATCAATTTAATATTTTTCATGTATGATAGTTCTTCAAACATAATAGCACTTTGACTAAGTTCTAGTAATTGTTTCTCAAAAGGAGTTCTATCTTGACTTTCTTTCTGATCAATGGTTTTTATCAACTCTACTTGGTTTTTAATCCCGTTAATTATTTCATTGAAACTGTATTTATGTTGGGTAGACCATTCAAGGAACAGACTTGAAACCACCTCAGGGTTTCTAATATTAAAAACTTTTAAATCGCGACCCCTCTCTGGATCTAGAATTAAATCTAGTAACCAATCTGTTGCTTTAATATTTTGATCTTTTATCTCTCTTTTTCCGTAAAACGTAAGCAACATATTTCTTGCGAATGTGTCTAAAGGTTTAATCCTTCCTTCACTTTGAACGGGTATATTTTGAACTTCAAATGCGCTTAATGGAACAATTAAAAAATTTGCAAGAAAAAAGAAAAAATAAAAAAATGATATGTTTATTTTTATAGAGTTCATTTTGGCTTTCCCTTAACCATTTTTGGCATCATCAAAAGTAGGTGAATAAGAAGACCAATGCTCATTATAATACTTGAAATATAAGGAAATAGTCTTCCGTAATTTTTTACAGTTGCAAGAACAGTGGTCTCTATTTCTGAATCATCAATAAAAGAGGCTTGGAAAAAAGTATATCCCTTGTGACGAAGCGGCTCATTCATCTTAATTAATGTCCGCCTAGGAATATCATTTTCAATTAAGTTAACATCCGAACTGAAACTTTTGGCAACATTGGTTCCTGGATGCATTACTTTTTCAAAGTCTATTAATTGAATATCAAAAGGTACATATGTTCTTTCTCTGCGATATTCTGAATGGAAAATTTGATCTTTTATTTTAAATGGATCATTCAAACCTTGACCAAGAAAAAGACCGTAAATTCCATCAGATCTATTACTTGTTCCTTCAATTTTATATATCAATGCAGGTCTGTTTTGAGTATTCTCTGCTTCGGGTCTTTTGGGCAACAAAACAAATTTTTCTAAAAGACCCTTGTATATTGAATCTGCTGGTGAGATGCGATTTTCAATACGAACATTTTTAATGTTACTTATAACATAAATTTCTGGTCCTTCATCAAAAATTTGAAAACGACTGCCCTCATATAGGAGAGATTCATCAACTACGGTATACTCTATACTGTCTTTGAGAGAATTATTCACAAATGCTAACTCCATATTGTGATAATCATCTACATAATTAGTAGCTTCACCTTCAGCTATTACCATATTACCCTCAGAACTAAAATATGCAGTAAGTCCTCCACCAACCAAAAGTAACAATCCGCCTAAATGAACAATTACGATACCAATTTTCTTAAGCTGCCACAAGTTCCGTTTGAACATACTAGAAAATAAATTAATTGTCATCAGCAACAAAACTAGTCTGCCTCCAGGCAAAGGAATAAAACCTAGAAATAAGAAATAAAAAGATGAGAAATATTTCATCTGCGAGGCGTATAAGCCAATGTCTTTTTGTGCAATTGTACCAAAAAAAACAAGTACTATAAGCCATATCAAAGTATACGAAAAAACTTTTGGGCTCATTATAATTTTTAAAAACTTATCTAAAAAATTAATGTTCATAATGAGATAGATTTAGAAAAAGCTATGAAATCCTTTTTGATCTCGATTAATGCAGACTGTTCAATAGATAACTTTACAAATATTGTTCTGTTTGACAATTCATAAATCGATGCCAATATACCTTGATTAGATGTTTCATTTGCTAGTTCAAAAAATAAAAAATTACCCAATTCACTATTATATGAATTTGAGGATGTTAAAATACTCTGTTCGGATTCAGGCGGGAGAGATATTTGTCCTCTCCATCTGTTAATATTAGCTTGAATACCTCCACTCATTCCCGAAAATTCAGTAATAGATAATTCTCCTTTCCCAGTTGAGTGAGGAACATAAAAACTTGCCATCCTCATAGAATGACCGTCAAATTGTTCCCAACTACTAGGTACTTTCCATTGTAAAGTAAATTTTTTAGTCTCACTGCTAATTTCAGATGGTACTTTTTCCTTTTCAACCAGGATTGAAGTTTCAATCGATTTTTTAGGCAGTCGATATGTTTTAATCTTATCCTCTGTACTGCAGGAGGCCAAGATTAAAATAAAAAAAAGCCATATGTAAATATTGTTTTTCAAAAGACATAGCTAATCTGCATAGGTGTAATTTGAGAAAAATATTGTACTTAAATCAAAATACTTTTAATGAGCGTTTTCAACCTTTTCCAATTGGCAAATTAATTATTTAAATTCTTATTTATATAATATAAATCCAATTCTCTTGAGTCTTTATACATTTCTCTAAGTTCTCCGAGTTGAGTCTTAAGTTTTATTACAATTTCGTTATAGGATGAATCGTAATATACATTTTTCATTTCCATTGGATCAGCCAGACGATCAAACAATTCCCATTCATCGATATCATAGTAGAAGTGAGCAAGCTTGTAATCTTCAGTTACAATACCATAATGACGTTTCACCATATGCACCGATGGATATTCATAATAATGATAATATACCGCTTCTCTATTCCAATTTTTTCCTTGTCCAAGGAGCAATGGCATTAAACTTTTTCCTTGCATATCAGCAGGCTGATTTATATCTGCTGCATCTAGAAAAGTTTGGGCAAAATCAAGATTTTGAACCATTTTGGATATCCTTATACCTGGGGCTATTTTTTCCGGCCATTTTACAAGCAAAGGTGTTTTAAAAGACTCATCATAAATGAATCTTTTATCAAACCACCCATGTTCTCCCAAAAAAAACCCTTGATCTGAGGTATATACGACTATTGTGTTTTTATCTAAGCCTGATTTTTCAAGATAATCTAATACCCTCCCCAGATTATCATCTACTGATGAGATAGTACCTAAATAATCTTGCATATAACGCTGGTATTTCCATTCCATTTTCTCTTGCATTGATAAAGAAGACCAGTTGTCCTTAAACCATACATTAATTGAATCTATTACAGGGTCATAAAGGGCCTTTTGTTCTTTATTAAACCTTACATAAGAAGTAGAAAACCCATCACTACCGCCCCAATTATAAGGCTCAACGTATGGATCGATAGGAATCATCGATTCCAATATTTCCGGCCTTATTTTTGAATCATGACCATATCTTAAATCAAGTAATAAATTCATTTCAGCCGATTTAGCCGCTAAGCCTCTATCTTTGTAATCATCAAATAGGGTTTCGGGTAAAGGAAATTTTTTTTTTGAAAATTCACGAAACTTTTCAGGACTTGGCCACCATGGCCTATGGGGAGCTTTATGAAGATACATCATCAAAAATGGTTTCTCTTTATCTCTTTTCTTTTTCAACCATTCAAGTGTTAGATCTGTAATGATATCTGTAACATATCCCGTTATCGTAGTATCACCTCTGGGAGTTATAAAATCAGGATTAACATAATGACCTTGTCCAGGTAATATCATAAAATCATCTACACCTTTAGGATTATTACCAAAGTGTAACTTCCCGTACATCGCAGTTTGATACCCAGCTTTTTTAAAAAGCTGAGGAAATGTAATCTGAGCGGTATCAAATGGAGAACTATTATCAATCTTGCCATTAATATGGCTATGCTTACCTGTAAGGATTGTAGCCCTTGAGGGAGCACATATAGAATTGGTAACACATGCATTATCAAAAATAGCACCACCCTCTGCTATTTTATCAATATTCGGTGTGTTAATTAATTTTTGATCGTAGGCGCTGATTGCTTGATATGCATGATCGTCGGACATAATAAATAAAATATTTGGTCTAGGTTGAGTATCTTTATTTTCTCTAATACATCCTAAAACAAGAACTAAAACCAAAATAGTTAAAAAGTGTTTAACCAAAATCAAACCTTTCTTTTACTTAAAAAAATAATTAATCAGTATGTTTAAATTAACACTTGTGCGTAATTTTTTTATTATTAGATGTTATAATGAAAAGCACTACCTGTTTTTAATTTTATAATGCACCAAACTTTTAATCCTTATAAATCTGCATTAGACGGATTGGTTTTAGAAAATCCTGTTCGTGCATTTTTTCAATTTTGTAAAAAAAGGGAGGACATCCGCCTTAAAAGAGAATCGGGTTTACCTGCTCCTTGGAGCAACGATCCCATTTTTCAAAAAGGACGTTTTCTTAATGTTTTTCGCGAAGATGATAGAGGTAGTAAATCTATAATACAATTTATTAATAAAATTGATTCTGATTTTCCATCATTAATTCAAGCAATCTTTTTTTCTAGATGGTGTAACAAACAAGAGACATTAGATATCTTAGATCCACTGTTGCTTTTAGATCCTGATAAATTATCTAGTGCTCTAATCGATATTAATTTTTGGTGTAATACAACTGCATACCCTGTAGAGCCAATTCAATTAAATGATACGGAATACTCTAGACTCGAGACTGCTACTCATGTACTAAAATCAAGCAAAGAGATGTTATCAAGCATAATCCTCAACTCAAATGGATCTGTAATTGAAGCAACAAATCAAATAAATCAAATTTTTAAAATGAAAAATGATTTTCCAATTTTTATGGCAGTAATGGATATTGCTTGGTTTAGGCCTGACATCATTAAGCCAGATAGTTTTGTCCCCGTTGGGATTGGAGCTATAGCTTACATTGAAATACTTAAACGTTATCTAAAGAAAGACAGCGATGAAAAAGTCTTTGCTCATATGATTAAGCTTCAAAAAAAATACTGGCCGGAAGCAAAAAGAAATTTTCACCCAATTGACATTGAATATCTTTCATGCGAATGTCGAAAATATTATAGCTATGTAAATGGAACAAAACTATTTGAAGGAAAGAACCTTTTTTATCCTAAGCAATAATTAATAATATTCTGTAAAACTTCTTAAAGAAAATTCTAATTATTATTTCATAATCAAAAAAATAATGAAGTTGTAAGGAGACTTATTACTCCAACAAATAATGCAATTGCGAATCCATAATAAAAAACTTTCACTCCAATTAACTTTAGTTTTTTTAGGTCTGTAGAAATCCCAATTGCAGACATTGCAATTGTTAATAATAATTTTGATAAAAAATTAATTTCAAGGATTAACCAATTCCATAACTCAATGTTAAATAAACCGAAAGCTTTTGAGCTTTGTTCTAGACTATAATCGCCGAATGTTCTTACAAGTCCAAAAAATAAGAATCCAAGTATAAAAAAAGGAAAGATTTGGTAAAGTTTTTTTCCAATCGAAATACCTGTTTCTTTATAGCTTGTATGCTTGAGTGAAAGGTATGGTATAACCACAAGCATAGCAGTGTTCCTAACTAATTTAGTGACTGTTGAAACATCAAGCACTTTTGGAGATAAATATTGATCTGCGTAAATCATACCTGCTCCAGCTACTTGACCAGTTTCATGTATTGAAGACCCTAAAAACAAACCTGCAGATAAAGGGTTTTTTGGGAAAAAATAATGAGCGACAAGCGGATAAAATACCATTGCAAAAATCCCAAAAATAGAAATATTTGCAATAGCATATGCTATTTCTTCTTTTTTTGCCTTAATAGCAGGAGCGGTAGCAATTATTGCTGTCGCACCACATATGCTAGTTCCAACAGCAATCAAAGTAGCTAAATTTGAAGATAATCCAAAATAAGAACGACTTTTGTCTACCATTAGCAACGTTAAAATGATGCACGGAGTGACAACTAGAAAACCTTTGAAGCCAAAGGATATCATTTCATTCATCCCTAGCCTTATTCCCATCAATATGATACCAATTTTTAAAATATATTTAATACAAAATGTAATTCCCAAATCACATATGTCAGCTAACCTAGTTGTATTTGCAATTAGAACACCGACAATGAGGGCTAAAAAAATGGGCGATATTGGGCTTTTTTCTAATTGCAAAACTTGTATGCCTAAAAGCTTACTCAAAAATTGGCTGCTAAGAGCTACTATAACAGATATTAAAATGCCAATAGAAAAATTGAAGAATCTATTTTTCATGAAAAATTTTGAACTTGTTTTTTTAATAAATTTAAATTCTATTGCAATAATTAATTAGATAGTTAAAAAAAATAAGGTTAGTTAAATTAATATTATGAATCTTAGAAGCTACGATCTTTTGTGCGATGGTAAATTAAATATATCATATCATATTTATATTGGTTAAAGAAATTATGATTCAGAATCTAATATCAAGTCTACAGAGATTGGCAGAAGAAGACTTTCCAGTTAATAAAGTTTCAAAATACCTTCAAGATCTTTCACTTAATCATAATAGCTTGAATAAATATGCTTTTTATAAGAACGAATTTTATACCAGAAATTTAATTTACCGGGAAAAAAGTTTTGAGATACTTGTGATATGTTGGCCACCAAAAACTAACGCTCCAATCCATGGTCATGAGGGAGAAAAATGCTGGGCAAGAGTTGAGAGTGGCAATCTTTATATAGGTAATTATAAAAAATTATCAAATTCCCCGTTAGAGCTAAATATGATAAATGAATTATCCTGTGATGCAGGATACTTGGATGGGCCAGCCGATATCCATTCTGTAAAAAATATATCAGAAAATTTCTCTACTAGCCTTCATATTTATGCAAAGCCATATGAAGCATGTGATATATATGATTTAAAGAAAGGAACAGTTGAAAGGAAAAAACTTGGTTATTTCAGTATAGGTGGGAAGATGTGTTAAGTTTATAAAATATCTAATTTATCAATGCGCCTTTGATGCCTACCCCCTTTAAACGACTCTTTAAGCCATAACTCAATTACCCCAAAGATATCGTTTTCATCCATAAACCTAGCTCCTAACGATAATATATTCGCATTATTATGCTCTCTTGACAGGGTTACTATTTCTTTAGGACCATTATAAAATACTGCTGCTCGACATCCTTTTATTCTATTTGCTGCCATTGCTTCGCCTTGACCTGATCCCCCAAGAATGATTCCTTTACTTTCCTTATCATTAGCAACAGCTTTTGCGCATGGAAAAATAAAATCTGGATAATCATCTTCAGCATTATATTCATAAGCCCCATGATCCTCCACGTAATATTCTTTATGTAAAAGATGATTTTTTATTGAATTTTTTAAATTTAGACCTGCATGGTCTGTAGCTAAATGTATTTTCATAAGAGAGTTTTTAGGTGATCTCTAATTCTTATTTCTATTTTTTCAGCAGTAAAACCAAATTCATCCGCGAGAACTTTCCCCGGAGCTGAAGCACCAAAATGATTTATTCCAATGGATAGACCATTAACACCTGAAAATTTTTCCCATCCATGAGTTATTCCTGCCTCAATTGTTACTTTCAAACACCCTCTACCAGGTATAATAGAAGACTTGTAATCACTATCCTGTTTTTCGAAAATTTCCATACATGGCATACTAATTACTCTAATGTTCTTATCTTTCATCAACTTAGCAGTTTCAAGTGCAAGAGAAACTTCTGAGCCAGTAGCAATTAATATTAATTCCGGTGTTTTTTCACTATCCTGAACTATGTAGGCTCCTTTCTTTACATCATGTTCTAATGTAGCATAATTGTGCGCAAGAACCGGAACACCTTGTCTAGTTAATAATAAAGCACTTGGGGTATACTTGTTTTCCAAAGCTATACGAAAACAGATTGCCGTCTCCTTGGCATCAGCCGGTCTAAAAACATTGAAATTAGGTATTGTCCTTAATGACATTGCATGTTCAATGGGCTGATGAGTTGGCCCATCCTCACCGACATAAAAGGAATCATGCGTGAACTCATGAATAACCCTTACATTTTGCAATGCACCAAGCCGTAAAGCAGGACGCTCATAATCAGCAAAAACCAAAAATGTTCCGCCAAATGGTATCAAACCTCCATGAAGAGCCATACCATTCATCATTGAAGCCATCGGAAATTCTCGCACACCAAAAGGTATGTTACGTCCAGATTGATCGCCTCTAGAAAAATCTTTATACGTTTCTGCAAAATTGCCAGTATAGTTAGATGGCTCTAAATCTGCTGATCCACCAATAAGGTTAGGTATTTTACTTGCAAATTTATCTAGAGTTGCTCCAAAAGCTTTTCTCGTCGCAATAGAATCTCCAGAATTAAAAGTGGGATATTTAAAATTTGGTAGGTTATCCTCAATACAAATTGATATTAAGGAAGAGATGTCTTGCAAAGATACTAATCGATCTTTTTCATCATCCCAAAAACGAACTTCGGAAGAGAGTTTAGAATATCTGGATTGAAAATAATCCTTAATTTGATCAGGATAATAAAATTTTTCATTAGGAAGCCCAAGCTTTTTCTTAGAACTGTCAATCTCTTTTTGTGGAAGTGGAGCTCCATGAGTATTATGATCACCTTCCATGCTAGCAGTACCTTTAGCCATAATAGTATTGCCTATAATTATACTAGGCCTATCCTCTTGCTGGGCTGATTCTATAGATTTTTTTATCTCATCATGATTATGACCATTTATTTCTTGAACATGCCAATTGAAACCATCAAATATTTTTTTATAATCCGTAGAATCTGAGCGATTTGTATTCCCAGATATCTGAGCTTCATTTGCATCGTAAAAAACAATAAGTTTGGATAGACATAGATGTCCAGCTAGCGATGCAGAACCTAACGCAACGGGTTCTTGCAGATCACCATCACTTGCAAGTACATAGGTATAGTGATCTACTAAATTAGATGCTTTTATAGAGCTATTGGTAAATATATTACGCAGATAAGCTTCTCCATGTGCCATTCCTGTAGCCATGGCAAAGCCCTGACCTAGTGGTCCAGTTGTACATTCTACCCCAGGAATTTCAACTTCAGGATGCCCAGGTGTATTACTATGAAGCTGACGAAATTTCTTTAGGTCATCGAGTGTTAACCAACCTGTAAAAAGTAATAATGCATATTGCACCATTGACATATGTCCACCAGAGAGTACAAACCGGTCTCGGTTAAACCAATTAGGATTTTCTGGATCAAATTTTAAATAATGTTTATATAGCACGTATGCAAAATCTGCACATGATAATGGACCTCCAGGATGGCCACTGTTAGCCTCTCTGGTAGCATCCATGACCAATCCCTTGATTACCGCAATTGAATATTGGTCTTTATCAAAATCGGACCATTGGGTAAAACTAGCAATATCATGATAAGTTTTCATAAAATTAATTTTTAATAATTGAAAATATTTTTAGCTGTTAATAAATATCTTATTTATGATAAGGATAAATTAAACAGATTATTAGTTAGATAATTTATAAAAATCTTTAATAGTTTGAACTGGATCATTTGATTTAAAAACTTCTGATCCTGCAACTAAAATATCAGCACCCGCTTCCAAAATACTTTTCGCGTTATGAAGTTTAATACCTCCATCCACTTCAATTGATACACGGTCAAGACAATTTTCAGTTAAAAAGGACTTAATGGAGGCTATTTTTTCACTTGATTCTGGAAGATAACCTTGGCCTCCAAAACCTGGCTCTACGCTCATTACTAGCACGACATCTACCCTATCAAGAATAGGATAGATATCAGATAATGGCGTTTTAGGTTTGATAGACACTCCTACCTTACACCCACAAGAGCGAATCAGATCAATAATATTTTCAGGTTCATCTGTAGCTTCAATATGGAATGTTATATTATCTGCTCCTGCTCTGGCAAAAGGCTCTACAAGCTTCTCTGGATTAATAACCATCATGTGAACATCCATAAATTTTTGTGTTTTTGACCTCAATGATTTCACCACTGGTGGACCAATAGTAAGATTTGGTACAAACTGATTATCCATAACATCAACATGTATCCAATGAGCATTGCCTCCATCACAAATTTTTAGTGCCGATTGAAGATCGGAAAAATCTGCCGATAAAATGGATGGTGCTAGTTTAAAATTATCAGTCATCTTTAGAAATGAAACTTAGTGGATTTATGTCTATTTTGCTCATGGATAGATAAATGTTGTAGATACTTCTAAATTTTTATTTAAGCTATTACTTACAGGACAGGTTAGTGCTACACTTTCCAATCTACGTTTTGTTATTTTATCAAAATTTTTCTTAAAAAAAATTTTGATTTTTATTTCACTTATTTGTCTGGGCATCATACCCATTATTTTTTCTACTTCAGCGGTTGTACCTTTTAGTTCTATATTATTTCTTTCGGCCACAATCCCCATAACAGTTAACATACAGGAGGCCAGTGCCGTAGCAACTAAATCTGTTGGAGAAAAGGCTTCGCCCTTTCCTTGATTATCAACTGGAGCATCAGTCACAATAAAATTACCCGATTGAAGATGATGTGCCTTTGTTCCTAAATCTCCTTTATAAATTACTTTGGACGTCATTGCAAAACCTCTTTAAATATACGTTTAAAAATTTTCAACTTAATTTTTTTAGTACATCTTCGATCTAATAGTATCTTTTTTAACGCAGTAAGGTTACCAATATTGTCAATGTTTTTTGGCAAAACTTCTACACTTTCCTTCTCAAACTTATCAAAATCAGAATGACTATCTGATCGATTGGATAAAATATTTTTTCCTTTCATAGATCTAAGTAAAACATCATTGTGATTGGTAGCGATAAATGAATCAAAAATACCCGATCAACATAAAATCAAAACACAACAAAATAGACATGCACTATTCAATAAATATTTCTTCATCGTATTGGAGTTAACTTTGACTCTATCTGCTCGTACAATTTTTTCTTTGTCAAATCACCTAATATAAATGAATGCATTAATTTGGATTGAACTTGACCTCTTCTATATACTTCTAAATATGGTAGATCATGGAAAGAGACCATTGAATATCTTGGAACAAAACGATCCCAAAATTTATTTTCTAATTCAAACTCTAACTCCCTTTTGATTTTATATTTGGGATCATTGACAGAATCTCGCATTTCAATATAGTTTTCTAAAGCCATATCAGCTATTGCATGTCCATTAGGGACATGTTTTTCTGAAAAACTTTTAAATATTTTATCCCAATTGCCGTCATATCTCTTTACAAAGGAATGCATTACCGTACAATCTTGTAAGGACGCATTCATACCTTGTCCAAAAAACGGAACAATAGTATGAGCAGCATCTCCAAAAATTGCGGCACGGTCATTATAATGCCACTTACTGCAATATATAGAGCCTAATTTCCCAACAGGTTTTTTATGATATTCCCCTGGAATATCTGAGATCAATTGCAAGGTATCCGGAAAATATTTTTTAAAAAATTTAAACACCTTTTTTTCTGAATCGAGATAAGAAAAACTATTATCTCCTTCCATTGGCAAAAATAATGTGCAAGTAAAAGATCGATCAAAATTTGGTAAGGCAATCAGCATGAATTCTCCTCGGGGCCAAATATGCAAAGAACTACTGTCTAGTTGAAATTCACCATTATTATTTGGAATAATCGTAAGCTCTTTGTATCCATGCCCTAAAGGTTTTTTTAAAAAAGAGGCATCTGAATTTTCACTTATAAAATCTCTTACTTTTGAAGATGCGCCATCAGAGCCTAAAATTCTATTAAAAGGTATATCCTTATTCTGGAAACGTAATGTCAGTTTATTTAAATCAATATCTTGTAATTGATGATCAAAATTAAAATTTACACTGTAGGTGCTTTCTGCATAATCCATCAAGATTTTATTCAAATTTGATCTTGATACTGAATAAATAACTTCATTCTTTTTTTGACCGTAAGGCTGAAGATGTACATCCCCATTAGCATCATGAATCATGCGCCCACTCATAGGTATGAGAGTTGGTTTAATTTTTTCATAAACACCTATATCTTTTAAAGCCTTAATGCCTCTAACAGACAAAGCAAGATTTATAGATCTTCCTGCTGATAATAAATTTGTTCTCATATCTGATCTCGATTCGTATATATCAGTTGAAAAACCTATTGATGACAAATAGGATGCCATTACGGGGCCAGATAAACCTGCGCCAATAAGAGAAATATGTTCTTTAGTTTTCAATCGCATCCTTTAAAATTTTTACAAAATTAAACACCTCAACATACGAGTTATATAATGGATGTGGGGCAACTCGGATTACATCAGGATTTCTCCAATCACAAATTACACCTTTTTTTAAGAGATAATCATGTATCTTCTTTCCTTTAGGTACTACCAGAGAAAGTTGACATCCTCTATCCTCTGGTGTGATAATATGGACAGATGGTATCTGTTGATGAATTAAAAATTCCATATAAAACGAGATATTTTCCCCTTTTTCCCGAATTGAATTCATCCCAGCCTTGCTGTAAATATTCATAGCAGCTAAAAGAGGAGCCATACCCATAATAGGTGCATTGCTAATTTGCCAACCTTCAGCAGTATTAATAGGGTCAAATGTAGATGACATTTCAAATCTAGAATCTTTATTATTTCCCCACCAACCAAGCAACCTAGGACCATTCCATTTATGATGCCGCTTGTGAACAAAAACACCCGATGGACTTCCAGGACCAGCACAAAGGTATTTATATGTGCACCATGCAGAAAAATCTACGTCCCAATCATGTAAGCGCAGTAACAAATTACCTGCACTGTGTGCAAGATTAAATCCAACTATTGATCCATTTTTTCTACCGACTTTTGCTATTTCTTTTAAGTTAAAAGACTGTCCGGTGTAATAGTTAACTCCCCCTAAGTAAATCAAAGCAATTTCGTCTCTGTGAGATTCAATTGTTGCAAAAATATCGTCGTGGCGTAAAATTTTTTCGCCTACTCTTGGAGTGAGTTCTATCAATGCTTTTTTGGGTTCAAATCCATGTAATTTTATTTGGCTCTGCACTGCATAGTAGTCCGAAGGAAAAGCATCCTTTTCAATGATTATTTTGTATTTAGCTTCGCATGGTTGATAAAAAGAAATCAAAAGCAGGTGAATATTTAAGGTTAATGCATTCATTACAACTACTTCTGAAGGTAATGCACCAACTAATTTTGCGGTAGATTCATTAAATTTCTCATGATACTCGATCCATCTTTCTTCCTGTCCAAGCACACCCTTTTCCGACCAAAGACACAATTCTTTTGTTAAATAATCTGAAACTTTTTTAGGCTGAAGTCCTAAAGAATTACCAGCAAAATATATCAATTCATTATTGTTATTATCTTTTGGATAAAAAAAATCGTTACGGTGTTTTGCAAGCTTATCTGTTTCGTCAAGATGTTGCGCAAATGCTTCTGATTTTTCGTACTTCATTCAAAAAAAGTGTTTTTTAATGCTAACCAGTCAATTGCGCTCTTATAAAGAAGATTTTCTTTATTCTCTTTGGTAAGATTTGAATTCTTGATAAGAGATCCTGGTTCCGTTTCGCCAAGAGGGAATGGATAATCCGATCCCATAGCAATTCTTGTGCTACCAATTTTATTTATAAGAAACTTCAGCATATCAATGTCATGTACCAACGAATCAATCCAAAATTTTCCTAAATAGTTAATGGGATCCACATTATTATCAATAGCACAAAGATCTGGACGAGAATCAAAGCCATGTTGAATTCTACCAATAGTTGCTGGGAATGCTCCGCCTCCATGAGCAAATGCCACTCTTAGTTTTGGTAATTTTTCAAATACACCACCAAATATCATTGAGCAAATAGCTCTACTTGTTTCTGCTGGCATACCTACTAACCACGGCAACCAATATTTTTCCATCTGATTTTTCCCCATTATGTCCCAAGGATGCACAAATATAGAGGCACCTAAATCCGATGCCGCTTCAAATATTGAATAAAAGTTAGGAGAACTCAGATTCTCTCCATTAATATTTGATCCAATCTGCACACCAGATAATCCTAGCTCTTGGATACACCTTTCCAACTCTTTTATTGCTAGTTTCTCATCTTGCATTGGAATTGTACCTAAGCCTACAAACTTTTTGGGGTTTTCTTGAATAGTCTCAGCTATATCATCATTAAGCATTCTTGAAAGTATATGAGTATGCTTTGGTTGTGCCCAATAGCTAAACATAACAGGTATTGTGGAAAGCACTTGCAAATCGACACCACTTTTGCGACAGTCCTCTAACCTAGCAATAGGATCCCAGCAATTACACTCTACTACACGAAACTGCTTCCCATCCTTTATCATATTTGCAGTTCCATTAGGATTGGGATCTAGACGTATCCAACCACCATATCCAAACTTTTTCTCCAAATCAGGAAGATCTTTTGGAAGAATATGAGTATGTATGTCTACAACCAAAATAAATCAGTTTGGAGGATTCTGAGTAGAGCCACATTTAACACAAGTTCTCGCTTGAATGTCATTCCAATAAGAATCAAATAATGGGGGAAGTTGAGTAACTATGTCTTCCAAATCTAGTGTTACTTCATGAAGAAGATTATCACATTGCTCACAATACCATTGAAAACTGTCTAAAGCCCCTTCCTCCCTTTTATACTCGATCACTAGCCCTACTGTATTCTGAAGCCTCTGAGGCGAATGCGGAATATTTTTTGGTAATAAAAATATTTCTCCTTCTTTAATAGTAATATCAATCCTTTTATGGTTTTCCATAACTTTAAGGACCATATCACCCTCTACTTGGTAGAAGAATTCTTCTACTGGATCCACATGATAATCCTTTCGTGAGTTAGGCCCTCCTACTACCATGATCATAAAATCACTATTTTCATAGACAACTTTGTTTCCAACAGGAGGCTTTAGAAGATGCCTATTCTTTTCAATCCAGTTCTTAAAATTAATAGGAGGAAGCAAGTTCATAAATACTTCTAGTCAATTGTTGCTATGCATTTTAATTCAATCGCAATTGGAGTTGGTAAGGATACTACCTCAACTGTTGTTCTACAGGGCTGATTATCTTTAAAATATTCTGAATAAATTGAATTATATATTTCAAAATCTCTCTTCATATTTGTTAAAAATACAGTTACATCAACTAGGTTATTCCAATGACTTCCTGTCTCCTCTAAAATAATTTTAACATTTTTAAATACAGAGTGGCACTGGATCTCTATATCATGTCCAAGAGGATTTCCTTGCCCATCCACCATAACACCTGGGATTACTTTTGTTCCTGGCTTTCTGGGGCCTACTCCAGATAAAAATAATAAGTTTCCTACTTTTCTTGTATGAGGGTAGCTCCCTACTGGTTCTGGTGCACTGCTAGAATTTATTTTTTTATTCATTTTTTCTTTTTTCTTAGATCCTTGAGTAACATCCAATCTTGCTCGCTAGAGGCTAAATGATTAACTACTTCATTTTTCAATACTGATTTTTCAAATATTTCATCTACATCTTTAATAGTAATTCCTGTATACCAAATATTCTTTGGATAAATTACAACTGCAGGCCCAATTTCGCATACATCCAAACAACCACTTTTATTTGCTCTTACTTTTCCTTTTAAACCGTGCTTATTTATTAGATGGACGAATCGCATTCTAATATCAAGCCCCCCGCATTTGACACAATCTCCCCTAGGGTGATCAGGACCTCTATCATTTGTACAAATAAAAATATGTTTATCAAACTTTGGTTTCATTTTGGTTCACAAATTGTTTTTTGTTCTGTAAAAAATCTTAAAACACTTTCTCCACCTTCCCTTCCCAAGCCAGAATCTTTCATTCCTCCAAAAGGTGTACGTAAATCTCTTACCATCCAACAATTAATCCAAACTACTCCTGCATCAATATTTTTCGCAACTCTATTGCTTTTCTTGTGACTGTTAGTCCAAATAGTAGCAGATAATCCATATTTTGTGTCATTTGCAATTTCAATGGCTTCTTCTTCTGTTTTAAATGACTGTATAGTAACCACAGGTCCAAAAATTTCTTCTTGGTTCAATAAACTTCTGTTACCTAATCCTTCAATTACTGTAGGTTCAATAAACCAACCATTTTTGCACCTACCTTGTAGCTGTATAGCCTTACCACCTAAAAGAATATTACCGCTCTCATTTTTTGCCAAATTTATATAATGTTTTATTTTTTTGAACTGGCTCTCAGAGGATATTGAGCCAAATTCTGTTTTATCATCCTTAGGATCTCCAGGCTTCAATTCTGATATTACATTGCAAAAATCAGTTTTAAATTTTTTAAATATGGTGCTCTCCACTAATATCCTGGAGCTACATAGACAAATCTGTCCCTGATTTGTAAAAGAGGATTTTACAACTGTCTTTAGCATGGATTCGTAGTCACAATCTTCAAAGATTATGGCAGGATTCTTTCCACCCATTTCCAAAGACAATTTTTTAAAAGAATCAAATGAATTTTGATAAATTTTTTTGCCAGTCACTGTCCCACCTGTAAATGAAATAGCTTTTATATTTTTATTTTTTACTATTAAATCTCCAGCAATTCGGCCTGTTCCATTTACAATATTTAAAACACCTTTAGGCAGACCAATATCCGAACAAATTTCAGCTAATTTTGATGCAGTATAAGGCGTAATCTCAGATGGTTTAGCTATCACGGTATTCCCAACAATTAATGCTGGGGCAATCTTCCATGTAAAAAGATAAAGAGGCAAATTCCAAGGGGAAATGCATCCAACCACGCCCAAAGCTTTTTTGGAAACAGAGTTAATAGAAACTTCATTTTCGATACTTGATTCAAAATAAAAATTTTCTGAAAAATTGGCAAAAAAATTAAAATTCTCAATTGCCCTTGGAATATCAACTTTGCTTGCTAAAGTAATTGGCTTGCCCGTATCTCTAGATTCATACTTTGCTAAAATATTAGATCTATTTTTTATTTCAACAGCAATTTTTTTAAGATACTCTCCCCTCTCTACCATGTAAAGTCCAGACCAATAAGGAAAAGCATTTTTAGCAGACTCTACTGCTCTTTTGATATCATGGCTTGATGAATCAGCAACTTTACCATAAACAGAACCTGTCGCAGGTTCATATATATCTAAATATTTTTTATTATGAGGCTCTACAAACTCTCCATTGATAAAGTTATTTACTATTTCTAACATAAAATGTTTTTAAAAAATATTTTTTAAGTCAGGCACCAAACCTGCCTCCATCTACAGAAAAATTATGGCCCGTTACGTAACTTGATTCATCTGAGGCTAAAAATAAAACTGTGTTCGCAACTTCATTAACATTCCCAATACGTTTAAGGGAAGTATTTTCAGCCCATTGATTCCGTATATATTCTATATCCACGCCCAAAGAATTTGCCTTAGACTCTGCTAAATAATTCAATCTATCCGTTGCAGTATATCCTGGTAAAATGTTATTCACACAAATTCCATTTTCCCCAAGCTCCAATGCCAAGGTCTTTCCCCACTGAGCAACGCTTCCCCTAATTGTGTTTGAGACTCCCAACCCTGGGATTACCTGTTTTACAGAAGTAGAAATTATATTGATAATCCTACCTACCCCTTTATCTTTCATGCCTGGAACAACTGCTTTTGCCATGATATGATTACATATTAACAACCTTTCAAAAGTAACTCTAAATTCATCCTCATCTGCTTCAATGAGTGGACCACCATGCGGTCCTCCGGAGTTATTAACTAGAATATCAACGGATCTACCTAAAGAACCTAAATGCATTTTTATTTTATTTTTAAGATCCATCGAATTATCAAAATCAGCACAAACAGAATAATGTTTCTGGTTATGATTTGTGTTCAACTCTGATTGCGTTTTGTCGAGCTTATCTTGATTCCTTGCGACTAGAGTGATTTCACATCCTTGCTTTGCTAAAAGTAACGCAGATGCTTTTCCAATACCATCTGTACTTCCACAGACGATAGCGTGTTTATTTATTAATGATTGTTTCATTGCTTAAATTGATATCCTAGATTTTGTTTAATATCTGTTGGTAACTCAGGTAAAGCAGACCTAGGAATAAAAAATGTGGAAAGATCTGCCAAATCCGAAAAAATTTTATGCTTATCTGCTGCCTCTCGTAAATATTTATGCCCTGAAGAACCTCCTGTACCAATTTTAGCACCGATCATCCTTCTAACCATCAAAGCATGTCTCTGTCGCCACGAGGTAAATAATTCATCCATATCAATTAGTCGGGATATTAGATTGAATGGAGAATGGAGAATAGGCTCATCTCGGTACAGTAATATTAATAAAGAAGCTTGTGTAGCTTTATGAGATAATCTCTTTTTTCTATCTACGATTAATTTATTATGTCTTTCTTCATTAATCATGGCCTCAAAAGACAGAACAGCATTTTCATGCTCATTTAAATGGTATTCAACCTCTTCTTGCGAATAGTTTGGATTATCTAGTATTATAAGCTTTTCTTGTTCTAACATGGAACGAACAGCTTTACTATATTGTTTCCAAAAATCAAAACCCTTAAAGGATAAAAATGGTGTGCGTTCCAACCAAGACTCAAGTAATTCAAAAAGTGATTTTTCTTCTTCTGAACTTTGTACAGTTGATTTTTCTTGCTCTTTAAGTACAGAAGTATAATTTTTTCCGCCGTACATAATTCTGTGATCATTTAAAAGCCCTAGCTTGTTTTCCATAAGCCTAAACTGTGCACTCTGAAAACCTGAAGCAGGAAAAAGATCATCTCTAAATTCTAGAAAATCCATCGCAGTCATGGTTTCTAAAACTCTAATTTGATCAATAAGAATTTTCTGTATTTCAATTATCCTCTGTAAGCGCAAAACTACAAAACTAATATCTGATTCAATAATAGATTCTTGTTTAAAGATAGACATCACTGAATCAAGCTCATGTAAAATTTGTTTAAACCAAAGCTCATATACTTGATGGACAATAATAAATAGCATCTCATCATGAGCAGGAGTACCACGTTTAGCACTCATTAGCTCCTGACCTGATAAAATCTTTTCAAGCTGTAGGTAGTCAGAATAATTCAACAATTTTTTATTTTTCATATTTTAGTCCCATTCAAATCCAGACACACTGTCTGTTTTTGCGCTTATTTCAATTGTATTAAAGTCTTGCATATCAGATATAAAATAATACAAAAATTTTGTAGTCTCTAAATCATCTACCCAAATAGAATCAGGGAAGCCAAAAGTATCTAGAACCTCTTTCTCTGATGGGTTTTCTTTTAAAAACTCCCATATATCATACTCTGACATATAGCCTAAAGTATAGACTGTTTTTTGCTTTTTCCCGCCTAAAGATTTTTTTAATGGAGGTATTAATATTGGATTTGGAGTAGGTGTAAAAACACAAGAACAAACAATAACGAATAGAAATAGACGTAAAAGCATTGGTGTAAGATACCCAGAATGAATTTGTTCAATCAATATATTAGTTTCTAAAGAAAGATATCTTTCCTAGAACCATCAAAAGTTATATTTTGTTATCACCTTTAAAAGGAATAAACAATATGTCTAAAATCGATAAAAAAAATAGATTTTACTATGACTTCAATTTTCTTGGAAGTTCTCAAGGAAGATCATTAAGAATCTTATCTGAATATTATGGCCCTTTACAGAAGTTGGAAAGAAATAATGTATCCGAGACCATTGTCTTCTTTGGCTCTGCTAGAATCCCATCTAAAGAAGAAGCAAAAAAAGCTCTTGAAAACCATTCAGATGGATCAGATAATCGAATAATTTCAAAACTAAAAATGGATCTTAAAATGAGTCGTTACTACGAGGAGGCAAGATCTTTGGCAAACAAATTCACCTCCTGGAGTAAAGACCTCAAAGATAGCAAACATCGATACATTGTTTGCTCTGGAGGAGGTCCAGGCATTATGGAAGCTGCCAATCGTGGAGCTTCAGAGGCAAATGGAATTAATGTTGGCCTTACCATTTCATTGCCTTTTGAGTCATCAGAAAATGAATGGATATCAGATGATCTGAATTTAAAATTTCATTACTTTTTTATGCGTAAATTTTGGTTCTTATACCTAGCAAAAGGATTAATTGTATGGCCAGGAGGTTTTGGAACTTTAGATGAACTAATGGAATTATTAACTTTAATTCAAACTCAAAAAATTAAAAAACCTTTGCCCATTGTTTTGTATGGAAAGGAATTCTGGGAGAATGTAGTTAATTGGGACTACCTTGTTGAAGTTGGGACTATATCTCAAGAAGATTTAGACTTATTCCATATTTCTGATGACGTAAATGATACTTTCGATTATGTCACTAATTTTATAGAATCCAACCAATTAAAAGGACCAAATTTTTGATAAGAAAACCTTACTTAGTAGTCTTTTCTCTTTTACTTGCGCAGACCGAGCCAGTGAAAGATATCCATGTTAACCCTCCGCGGGTGTGGGCACTTACCAATGCCATGATTCACACTGAGCCTGGTGATTCACTTAAAGATGCTACGGTTGTAATTCGAGATGGTCGAATTGATAAAGTTGGTAGATATATAAAAATTCCTCTTGATGCATATGAAATTGACCTTGAAGGTGCTCATATATATCCCGGGTTTATAGACGGATGGTTTGAGGTTAAAAAAGATGAAAAAACAATAAGCCCAGATGAACATTGGAACAAAAAAATAAAGGCAGACTATCGCGCCAAAGATGATCTTAAAATAAAAGAAAAGGAACTAAAAGCTCTCAGAGCATTGGGATTGACAGCTGTGCACATTGTTCCTGAAGAAGGCATTTTCAAAGGTAAATCAGATCTGGTTATTCTAGACGATGATTTTACATCATATAAAAAAGATGTCGCTCAAATTATAGAATTCAAAACAACAGGGTGGTCTGACAGAAGTTATCCTAATTCTCTTCTGGGAGTTATTGCGGTAATTCGACAAACTCTACTTGATGCAAATTGGTATCAAAAATCCACCCAAATTATTGAAAAATATCCAGAACAAAATAAGCTTATTCCTTTCCATCCTAGCCTAAGTCAATTAGCAGATTTTCAATTAAATAGAAAACCCATGCTTTTTATGACAAAGGAAGAACATGGAGCGCTTCGCGCTTTAAGGATTATAGATGAATTCAATCTTGCTCCGTGGCTTTTAGGAAGCGGATATGAGTATAGAAGACTTAATGAAATCGTGGAGCTAAATCCTTTTATCATATTCCCCTTAGAATTTCCCTCTAAACCAAAAGTTAAAGATCCCCACATAGCTCTGCAGTACTCTACCGAACAATTAAAACATTGGGATATGGCTCCTGATAATATCAACAAAGTTTTCGAAAAAGGCATTCGATTTAGTTTCACTTCTGCAACTTTAAAAAACAAAAAAGAATTTCGGAAAAATCTTCAGAAAATTATTGATCGAGGTTTGCCTAAAAGTGTAGCTCTATCTGCACTTACAACCTATCCTGCAGAGGCAATGGGAATCGAAAAAATAATGGGCAAGATTCAGCCTGGATACCTTGCCAATTTAGTAGTTACAGATGGTGACTACTTTGATAACAAAAGTAGGGTAACATCTCTTTGGATGAATGGAAAAGAATATTATGTCGCCAATAGATATAAAACCGTACTCAAGGGTAATTGGAAACTGGAGATATCTGGAAAATCATATGAATTATCATTTAAAACTTCAGATAATAAAAAAGAAAGTAAAAAGGGGAACATTTCAACTCATAAAAAACAAAAGTTAATAGGAGTAATTCAAGGTAAAGATTTAAATGCTAGTGTAAGTGAAATAGAGATCTACGATAGCACTATTGAATTCAAGGCTGATGGATCCTTTTTGAGTCTAGAAGGGATGCTTGCATTCAAAGGACAGATTAGCAAAGATAAAATAATAGGGAAATTTTTCGATGGAAGTGCCCAACAATCATTTAAAGCAAAACGGGAAACAAAAGGTAAAGATAAAAAAAGAACAAAAGAATTGAAGAGTAATACAAAGCTTTTTTATCCAGAAGGATCTTATGGTATAGGTAAAGATTTACTGACTCCAAACGCTATTTTAATTGACAATGCTACTATATGGACTTGTGGCCCAAAAGGAATTCTACAGGACTGGGATATACTATTTGTAAATGGTAAAATTGACAAGATCGCACCTGACATTAGTGTTCCGCTTGGAAGTGCTCTTACTATTGATGGAATGGGTAAACACGTAACTCCTGGTCTAATTGATTGTCATAGCCATTCTGCTGCATCATCCATAAATGAAGGAGCACAGTCCGTAACAGCGGAAGTAAGAATTCAAGATGTCCTTTACTCCGATGATATCAATATTTATAGGCAATTAGGGGGAGGATTGACCACCGCAAATATTCTGCATGGTTCAGCAAATCCTATTGGCGGTCAAAATGCAGTCATTAAGCTTCGTTGGGGATCTGCTCCTGATGAACTTCTATTTAAGAATGCTCCTCAAGGTATCAAGTTTGCCCTTGGCGAAAACGTAAAGCAGGCTAACTGGCAAGGCACAGGAAGGTATCCTCAAACTAGAATGGGAGTGGAGCAAGTAATTAGGGATGCATTCCGTGCAGCACAAGACTATCGTCACGTTCAAAAAACGTATGAAAGAAATTCAAAAGCAAAAAAGAAAAATATACCACCTAGAATTGATCTTGAGTTAGAAGCTTTAGCCGAAATTTTAGAAGGGAAAAGGCTTCTACACTGTCACTCCTATCGACAAGATGAAATTTGGATGCTTACTCGAATTGCTGAAGATTTTGGATTTACAATAGCAACCTTCCAACATGTTTTAGAGGGTTATAAAGTAGCAGAGAGACTGGCAGAACATGGTGCTGGCGCTTCTACTTTTTCAGACTGGTGGCAATATAAGTATGAAGTAATTGATGCTATACCATACAATGGAACCATGATGGCAAAGAATAACGTTTTAGTATCTTTCAATAGCGACGATGCTGAGTTAGCACGCAGGATGAATACGGAAGCCGCAAAAGCAATAAAATATGGTGGGCTCGATGAAATAGAGGCTCTCCATTTTGTAACTATCAATCCTGCAAAGCAATTAAAAATCGACAAATGGGTAGGGTCTTTAGAAGAAGAAAAGGATGCTGATTTTGTTATCTGGGATGGCCCTCCTTTATCCATTTACTCAAAGGTCCAAGAAACATGGATAGATGGAACAAGATACTGGTCAGTAGATGAAAATGCCCAAATGGAAGATCGAGACAAAGGTCTTCGTGAAAGTTTAATTAAAAAAATATTGAATTCAACGACACCTAATACTGGAAAAGATATAAAACCAAATAGTGAGACTCCGAACCATGGGCACAATTGTGATATAATTGATAGTGATCTCTTTGGTGCGGAGTTTGTACAATGAAAAAACTAATTGTAGCTCTAATTTTTTCAATAATGTTTGGGAACAATCAAATCCCAGGAACAGAACAAAAAAGGCCAATATTACTTAGAGGAGGAACGCTCCATACTGTGACTGGAGATGTTCTTGAAGAGCATGACTTACTCTTTGCTGAAGGTAAAATCATAACAATAGACGAACAGATTCAGCCTTCACCAGAAACAGATGTGCTTGATATTTATGGGAAACATGTAATCCCTGGTTTTATTGCCGGTTATACAAGAATTGGGCTCACAGAAATTTCAGCGGTAAAACAAACAAATGACCACTCCGAAATAGGCGAAATCAATCCAAATGTAAGGGCAAATGTAGCATATAACCCAGATTCGGACTTAATACCAGTTACAAGATCCAATGGAGTATTAACTGTCAATTCAGCACCTACTTCAGGAAGAGTCGCTGGTCAATCCTCGGTGATGTATATGGACGGATGGACATGGGAAGATGCAACGCTTAAACATCCTAGTGCTTTAAATTTAAATTGGCCTTCTATGCGATTTGACTTTAGAAAAGATGCAAAGAAAAAAGAAAAGGAACAAAGAGAAGGATACAATAAAGCAATTAGAGAGATGGAATTTTTAGTAAGGGATGTTCGAGCATACCACCACCGAAAAAATGCCAAGGAAAGAAAAGCAGAACACAAGCAAAAATCTGATCTAAGACTAGAATCCATGATTCCATTTATAGTTTTCAAAGAACCTATCCATATTAAAGCAAATAATGTTAGACAAATTGAGGCTGCTGTAAAATGGTCTACAAAACATGATCTTAATATTGTAATCGTCGGTGGAGGAGACGCATGGAGAATACCTGAAATTCTTGTAGAGAAAAATATTCCGGTTATCCTTTTAGGCGTACAAAATACACCAAGACGTAGATTTGAGCCAATTCATACCCCATATAAAGTTCCTGCAATTCTACAAAAGTCAGGAGTGCATTTTTGTATATCTTTAGATCCTGGCTACCCAATGGATGGGCATGTAAGAACATTACCCGATGAGGCAATGAGGGCAGCTTCCTGGGGTTTGACAAAAGATCAAGCACTTAGAGCTATTACTCTATCTGCTGCTGAAATACTTGGTGTTGATGAACGGATTGGATCTTTAGATCTTGGTAAAGATGCTACTTTTTTTATTTCCGACAACGAGCCCTTAACCCAATCTAACCATCCAACTAAAGCATTTATCCAAGGAAAAGAAATCGATTTGTCTGATCGTCAAAAAGATCTCTGGGAGAAATACAAAGAAAAATATAGACGACTAGGAAAATTATCGGAATAGTTTTATAAGTTTATTTCCGCAAACTGAAACACAGTTATACCGCTTAGATACTCAACAAATTGCAATTTAAAAACATCGTTGTCTGATTTTATCAAATAAATATAATTCGGATTTATCACACTAACTTTGTGAACGGTGATATCATAACTCAGGACTTCATAGGATCCTCCGTAGCCAAAAACACTATGATCCTCCTGAACGTCATTTAAGTATGATGCAGGCATTGTAGTAAGGGTATTAAAGTCTTCATTTTCATAAACTGCTACCTGAACATCTCCTGGGACAAAAGAAGGCATATTATAATTTACAGTATCTCTAACAATCCCGATATCCCAAGCATCCTCCATATTGACTTGTGACTGAGAACTGAAATTATAGAAAATATCAGAAACATTGACATTAGTTGTCGTAACACTAAGAACCTGATTTTCTTCAGCTGAGCTTAAGGTATCATTATCATCTCCACATGCTAATATAAACAGAAGAATGATAAATATGCTTAGTTGTTTAAAATAAATATATTTCATTGTAAGGCTCCTATTTTTTTGATGAATTCAAGATAAAACGAACGGCCAATAAACGGACCATTTCGAATGTTTGTATAATTGCCAATATTTTCTACACCAGTTGAAATACTTAAACTTTCTAGAAAGTTTTTTCTTATTTGAAAGTTATAAATACTAAATTTATTTTCGTTGTGGTTAGAATAATTGAATGTTGATTGAAAATAAATTTTTAAAGAATACATTGGAAAATTTCGCGAAAAACGGGTGCCAGCAGAATAGGGTATTACATTTTCGATAGGATCCCCTTCGCCATCAATTGCACTTCTTAAGTTTACATTTAGCTTAAAGGTCGAAGATCTGTTAACTAAATAATCTAAAAATAGTTCCAGTCCCTGGAATCTTGCCTTAGCTATATTTTTATATTCATAAAATGTTATAGCACTATTGGTATCTTTATATGTGCTAAATATTTTATTTTGAAATATATTTTCGTATGCTAACACATTCATTCGAATTTTTTCATTTAAATATTCAAGATTTACTGTAGATCCTAAAGATTTTTCTGGTTCAAGAAATCTATTCCCTTTTACAATATACCCGTTGTCAACATTGTAAAAGTCTATATATAATTCAAGAAATGAGGGAATCCGAAAACCCGTTCCACTTGAAAATCTAAACCGCATATTTTCAGAGTATTCAAATAAATAAGCAAATCTTGGACTATAGACATTAGTACTCCCGTATTGATCATATCTAAATCCTGTAATTATTTTATGATTATCCGAATGCTTAAAATCATTTTGAATAAAGATACTTCTTGTCCTTCTACTATAAGTCCTGCCATTAACTCTATCGTTATTAAAAGAAGGATCAGATAGCTCAAAACCCCCAATAGTGTTCATTTTCCCTATTTTAAAATTTACGTTCATTTCGTAGTCAGATAATTTTTCTTTTGTATTTGCATATCGTAAAAAGCTATCATCTAATCCGGATTGCTTAAAAGTCCTTTCGTAATTATTAATATTTAATTTTTGAGTAATGATCATATTTTGGTTAGGGTTATAATCATACTTTGCCATGAATTCATTTCTAAAAATATCTGTAGAATTTGATTTAACTAAAAATCCAGTCGATGTAAAAGTATTGGAGGTGTCATCGCTTGTGAAATAATTGTATCCAGCTTCTACAAAATGTTTTTGGTTTTGAGAAAACCACGATAATCCAAAATCAAGATTTATTTTACTAGCTTCATCTTTTCCTGTAATCGTAAAATTTTCTCCTTCACCAAGCATTTGATAGACAGAGGTAAAATCTAATCTAAAAGATTTAATAGGAAATGAAATATTGTATGATATATCTTGCGAATTAGGGTTTTCTATCCAATTTTTGGAGACTCCGTCAAAACTTGTATTTTTCATTCTGAGTTCTCCATTATAAGCAGATTTTCTCTTTTTTGAAATTATATTGATCACCCCTCCCATCGCTTCTGTGCCATATAAAGCTGATCCTGCACCTTTTAAAATCTCAATTTTCTCTACATTTGCTAAAGCAAGCTGGTCTAAATCTATTTTATCATTAAACTTTCCTGTAACCGGTTGACCATCTTTTAATATCAAAATATATTTTGAATCTAATCCTAGTAGGTTGTAATCAAAGCTTCCATCAAAATTGTACATTTTGCAAACTCCTGCTCTCTCTTCCATAAGTTCTGCTAATGTAAATGCGTTTGATGAATTGATATCTGAATTATTAATGACTTCAGTAAAAACTGGAGTATCCTCAGAAGTAGATTCTGTTCTCGTGCCAGTAATGACAATTTCATCTAGCTTAAGGAAAGTCTCTTTCATTTCTACATGGATAGATCTACTTGAGTTTCCGTGCCACCGAATTGTTTCAAAAGCTACGTGCGAAAATTCAATATAGACTTGATCTATCCTATTGTCTAATCTCAAAATAAAATATCCATTTTCATCAGACAAAGTACCTTTTTTTAAATTTTTTAAATATACGTTGACATCCTTAATAGGGTTCTTAGTATGTCTATTTTTAATATATCCTCTAATACTGTAATCATTCGAAAAAGCAAACATAGGCAAAAATATTAAGATAATGCACGTGTAGCGTTTAGCAGACATAATAAATATTTGATTGAGGATTTTTAACTAATTGGTTGGAAGAGTAGGGTCAGTTATAAGTTGATTTAAAAGTTTTTCAACATCCTTGTCTGTTACAGGTTCCTCCCTATCACCCATAAAGACAAGCCCCATAAAAAGTCCTCCCAAAGCCTTAAACATATGGTTTGGATTTATATTAGGAAATTCTCCAGATTTTACACCGTCCTCAATTAGACCTTTTATGACACTGTACAAACGATCTTGATATTCCTTCCAAGGCTGTTTCTCTATTTTGACTACCTTAGGAACATTAAATAAGAACTCAAACAATCCTGGCCGTTTTTGTGCATTTTCAGCAATTTTTATCAAAACATTTACAAATGTTTTTCTTGGCGAATGCTGTTGTGCTATAACAGGTTCTAAGGATTCCCAAATTTTTAACCATCCATCTAATAAAATTGCAGTTAAAACATCTTCTTTTGATTTAAAATAATAATAAAGAGTTGCCTTACCAAATCCCGATTCATTTGCAATCTCATCCATAGTAGCACCATCAATGCCATGTTTCTTAAAAACTTGAAGAGCTCCAGACAAAATACGTTCCTTTCTAAGTTGTCTTTCTTCTATTTGACGTTGTGATTGCGGCATGTTAAAAATATTTTATCGAATGTACATTCGAAAATTAGACTATACGATGATATTTAGCAAATGTGTTTTAAATTATCTTTTATTGATTTAAACTTATATTTAAGTAGAAAAATCATTTAATTTATATGCGTCATTAGATTAAAGGTATATAAAAATGAAAGATGAAAAAGTGGTTTCTTATCTCAATAAAATTTTAGAACTAGAACTAGCTGGAGTCGTAAAATATACTCACTATGCGTTTATGGTTCAGGGCCCCTATCGTTTATCAATAGTACAATGGCTCCGAACGCAAGCACAAGAATCCCTTACGCATGCGGAAGCAGTTGGAGAACATATTACAAGTCTTGGCGAGCATCCCACTTTAAAAATAAGTGATCTTCTCGAAACTCATAAACATTCTACTGAAGATATTCTTAATGAATGCTTAGATCATGAGAGAACAGCAATTAAAGCTTATTATGAGCTTCTTCATTCAGTTAAAGATAGTTCAATCATGCTAGAAGAATTTGCTCGTACACAAATTGCAGAAGAAGAAATGCACGAAGCAGAATTGAAAAAAATGCTTAGAGATAATTTTTAAAAAAAAAATAAAAGCCTACTTTTTTATTTTATCATAGAAGTCAGTGGCATTTTGAAAGTCTATGATTTCTAAATACCCATATCCTCGAAAAATAGCCTCAATTTGCATAGATAATCCTGATTGATAGTAATCAACTAGATAATCTAATCTTTTAACACTCTCCTCATTCTGATTTATATTGTTAGGATTAATTCTACTTATGGCTTTTTTTATGGGTAATAATTCAATGTTATCAAATTTAATAATTGCATCTTTAAACTCTATATACGCTTTATTTACATCACCTTCGTCTTCGCCAATCATTATATGCAATTGATGATGATATTGTCTTAAGAACTCAAAGGCTTCTAGTTTCTGCTGAAGCAAAATCCTTTCATTGATCTTTGAATTCGTTCCACAGTATGCAAGTAGCAAAGAGAATATCAAAAAAAATTTATTTTTCATAATAAAACCACCTATGTATAATCCTTACTTTAAAGAAAAAGCTTTTGATAATGAAGAAATAACTGAAGCAATTCTGCCAATGTTAAATACATATTCCTTTGTTTTTTCGTTTTCGAGTAACAGATCAGAATGTACTTTAACACAGAAAGAACAACCATTAATTGCGCTCACACAAAGCGATAGAGATTCAAAAAAAATCTTATCTAAACCAGCATGATTAGCCATAATATTTACACTCATTTTTTGAGGAGCCATTTTCATTTCTGTAGTGGTCATCGAATCTCTGAATTTATACCAAACATTATTTAATGCCATAAGGACAACAGTTGCTTTTACAGATTTAATAAATCCTCGTCCAAATCTATTTCTACATTCTTCCTCAAATACGCTTGTTATATTATTATCCCCTATTGCCAAAGAGCTTGCATAAGCACAACCGTACACAAGCTCTTCATCATATTCAGAATTTATAATTAAAGATGAAAAATTAAGTTTTACATCTTTAGCAAAGTCTGGAATATTATTTTTTAAATCATTTAGAGTCAAACCTAGAATGTCTCCCCACGAACAGGTCTATTACATGCGCAGAGTTCATCGGTTTGTAGAGTATCTAAAGTTCTCAAGGTATCCTTAGGATTTCTACCTACATTAAGGTTATAAAGACTAGCGTGCTGGAAAACATTATGGGAGTCCACAATGAATGTAGCTCTGAATGCAGCATCCTCTTCTGATTGTGTGCCTAGCATATCCACCAAGGATCCATAAACACAGGCTTTACTCCTGATGGAAAAAAATCATCTAATTTTTCTTGTACTCTCTTCATTTTCTTATAATTTCTATTACTAGTTTGGATAAATTGATTTCAAACCAAATTTTTTGGACATGACTGTTTGAACAGCACTGCATAACTGTAAAAAATGATTTAAAGAAATTGTAATATTTAGATTATCTCTTACTAGAAGTAAATCAACGTTGCTTGTAGATACATCTATTTTTTTACTAAGGTTTGTTAAGTACTTATGAAAATGTTTAAACTGACACGGTTTCATCTTCATTTTTACATTACAAAATTGAACTCTTATTTTAACATCTCTTTCAGTAGTAAAGATTGAAATTGGCTTTTCATTATATAGATGGAGCATGTAATACCTTATTTGATTTAAAAAAATATTAATTAATGATAATGAGACTAATTCTCAATAAGAAACTACAATAAATATGATTTTCTTCAAAAACTTATTTAAAAAATTTGAGTTTTTTTACAGATTTTTTAATAAAAATGGAGTAAAGTAGGATAATACCCCATCCGCTCCAGCTCTTTTAAAACTAAATATACTTTCTAAAATTAATTCAAGACTTCTTCCTTCGCTAGCTGCAGATAAAATCATTGAATATTCTCCAGACACTTGGTATGCAAATGTTGGGATTTTAAATTCCTTTTTGGCTCGATAAATTATATCTAGATACGGCATACCTGGTTTTATAATTACTATGTCAGCTCCCTCTTGTATATCTAATGCAATTTCATGCATAGCTTCATCTGAATTAGCAGTATTCATTTGGTATGTTTTTTTATCTTGTAATTTATCCAATTTTTGTGCCTTAATAGCATCTCGAAAGGGTCCATAAAAAGAAGATGCATACTTTGCCGCGTATGACATAATTACAGTATCCTGCATTCCATTTTGCTCTAATTCCTCTCGAATAGCACCCACTCTTCCATCCATCATGTCTGAAGGAGCTAAGATATCACATCCAGCTTCGGAATAAACTAGAGCTTGTTTTTTTAGGACTGCTATAGTCTCATCATTCATTATTTTATTATTCTTTATTATACCATCGTGTCCATGAATTGTGTAAGGATCTAAAGCAATATCAGCTATGATACCCAAATCGGGATAGGAAGATTTAATTTTTTTGATTGCTCTACTCACTAAATTGTTTTGGTCAAAAGAATTTGTTCCCTTTTCATCTTTTAAATCTTTTTCTATTTGAGGGAATAATGCTATAGCCTGTAAACCATATTTTACTAAAATTTCCAATTCGTTAATTAGCTTATCAATAGAATATCGGTACACAAATGGCATTGATTTAATCTTTTGGTTCTGGTTTTCCCCTTCAACCAAAAATACTGGCCATATTAAATCGTTACAAGATATTGAGCTCTCAGAAACAAGATTACGGATAAAGGATTTCATTCTTAGGCGTCTCATACGGGAAAAAGGGAATTTTTTATAACTATAATTCATATAGCAGTTCTAAAAATTGAATTCAGGTTTAATAACTACAAAAAATAAAATTACAAACATGATTAAAAAAGGTATTTCATTTATTAATCTAAAAAATTTAGATGTTTTTTTATTATCATTCTGATAAAATTTTACTAAGTACTTTCCTAGATTAATGTGATAAATAGTTAATAAAATCACAAAAAAAAATTTTGCTATAAGCCAATCATATAAACCTAAGGCATGTGCCATATACAAACCAGAAGCCCAAACAAGTAATGCTGAGGGGTGTCCAATATAATAGTAAAGTCTCTTCTCCATTACTTTAAAAATATCAGATGTCTCACTAGAGCTTTTTACATTAGCATGATAAACGAAGATTCTAGGTAAATATAATAAAACAGCCATCCAGGCTACTACAAAAGCAATATGAATTATTTTTACCCATAAATACGTATTACCCATTAATTATTCCCACTCGGCTAAAGGAGGAAGAGACATTAGAATTGCTTCTGTATTTCCACCTGTCTCCAATCCAAATTTTGTACCCCTATCATACAATAAATTAAATTCAACGTATCTCCCTCTCTTAATTAGCTGACGCTTTCTATCTTCTCGTGTCCAATTTTTATCTTTATTCTTTGTTATTATTTGATTTACATATTTATGAAAAAAACTTCCCACATCATGAATAAAATCAAAATCTTTTTCAAAATCATCGTTGTTAAGGTAATCAAAGAATATTCCACCTATTCCTCTTGCTTCACTCCTATGTTTAAGAAAAAAATATTCATCACACCACTTTTTATATTTTGGATAATAAGTACTATCATGCGCATCACACATTTGTTTGAGATCTTCATGGAATTTTTCTGTTTCTAATTCAAAGTCAAGACATGGTGTGACATCCATACCACCGCCAAACCAACGCTTCTGAGTTACCAAATATCGAGTGTTAAAATGCATAGACGGGATGTTGGGATTTACAGGATGCAATACGACACTAATACCTGTAGCCCAATAACTTGGATCTTTATCAGCACCTGGAATACGCTGTTGCATTTTATCAGAAAATTCTCCTGCAACAGTTGATATATTCACACCTCCCTTTTCAATAACATCTCCTTTTATAACACTCATCATTCCACCACCTTTTCCAGCGTGTTTCCAACTCTCCACCTTAAACTTAGCTCCATCATGATCTTCTATCATTTTCACTAAATTATTTCTTAAGCTTTCAAACCAATTTTTCGCTTTATTTTTCATTTACCACCCCAAAGTATTTTCCTTCACAATAGATTGAAGCATATTAATTTGATCATCATTACTATTTAAGCAGGGAATATAGACAAGGTCCTTTCCTCCATTTTCTATAAACAATTCCTTATACTGAATTTGAATTTCTTCAAGCGTTTCTAAGCAATCCACACTAAAACCAGGAGAAATAATATGCAATTTTTTTACACCGCTTTTTGCGAGTTTTATTATTTCTTCATCAACATATGGCTTTAACCATTCTTCTCTTCCGAATCTAGATTGAAAGGCGAGGCAGTATTTTTCTTTTTCAATTTTAAGTTCTTCCGCAACTAATCTTGCTGTCTTATGACAAAAGCAGTAGTATGGGTCACCCTCTTTCAAATATCTAAAGGGCATACCATGAAAGCTGAAAACTAACATTTCAATTTCTTTCATCTCAGGGACAAAAGCAGAAATAGATTTTTGCACAGCTTTAATATAATCCTCTCTATCATGATATCCATTTACAAAACGTATATTAGGAACCCAAGGCCACTTATTTAATACAATATTTATTTTATCCAATGTACTTGAAGAAGTGGGAGATCCTGCTTGAGGATAAAGAGGGATAATAAGAATTTTCATTATATTATTCTTTTTAAACTTTTCTAACGCACTTTCTATTGAAGGATTTCCATATCTCATACCCAGTTCGACCATTAGGTTCTTTTGATTCATTACAATTTTTAGTTTCTCCAAAATTTCACTCATATATACCATTAATGGAGAACCCTTTTCTGTCCATATTTTTTTATAAAGTTTTGCTGATCTTTTTGGTCTTATGTTTAAAATAATTCCGTGAAGAATAAGAAACCATAAAACTCTATTGTAATCAACAACCCTCCCATCAGATAAAAATTCTTTAAGGTATTTTCTTAGACTCTTTTTTGTTGGATTGTCTGGAGTACCAAGATTGGTAAGTAACACTCCTATTTTATTTTGATAATTTGAATCAAATCCTTCCATTTTTTTTCCTATGAAAATGTATTCCTAATTTCTCTAACAAAATGTCGAACATTCTTTTCTGGAGTTTTTGGTAACACCCCATGGCTAAGACTGCAGAGCCATCCTTTTCGATCATTTTTACTTAGTTGCTGCATTCGACTAACGAAATTTTGATAATCAGATAAATATTCTGGATGCTCTTTTCTCATAGATTCGGGAGAAAAATTGCCTTGGACAAAAAAAGATTTTTCATATTTTAAAAAATCAATGAAACCTTGATTATCTGGAAAAACAACTCCTGCTAAATCGTAACTATTTAATCGATCAATATTCTGCTCATAAAACTTTTTATTTTTTGAGAAATAGGCAATTTTTTTCCTAAACTCTTTAAATAATTCTGATTTCATTTTTTCCATATAAGTTCCAAGATAATATTCTTTCTCAAGTTGAACACTATTTGTATCAAAAACGTATACTAATTCGGCTCCTTTATCAATCTGCATTTCAATATTTTTTCTTAGAATCGGAAACATAACATCATACAATAATTTTTCTATTTCGCTATTTTGCCTATCAATTTTTATTAAATGCTCATTCTTCATGTTCATTCCATAAGATAAAACAGTCCAAGGCCCTCCAACAAACCCAACTAGACTTTTATTATTTTCTAAAGATTTCCTTGTTAAATCAAGGGCTTTAGTTTGAAAACTTAATTTTTCCTCAACCTCATTATCGCCTATTTTTAAATTTATATGTTGCTCAGTCAAATAATTTTCAAAAGTAGGTCCAGGCTTATAACTTAATTTTAAACCCAACAACTCTAGTGGAAATAATATGTCACTAAATAAGATTGCAATATCGTAATCAAAATCAGTCATTGGACCACATGCAACTTCTGCAGCAAGTTCAGGAGTTTTGCAAAGTTCCTCAAAAGAATGTCTTTTCCTTAAGCCTTGATAATGTGCATGGTATCTACCTGCTTGACGCATAAACCATATTGGCGGAGTCGGTTGTGGAATACCTTTTAAAAGTTTTTCAAATCTTTCATTCATAACTATTCTCTTTTTTTATAATAAGATAACCAATGCTCATAAGATAGAAAACATTCTATCCCACTAGAATTAGGTAATTTTGTTTTTAAGTAATCAAATGTTTTTCCAAAACCGCTGCTATGATTTGCATCTAATATGTCAGGGTATCGCTCCACTACTACTTCGAATTGAACTGGACTCATCCAAAAAAAGTATTTTTTTCCTTTTATAGAAAGATTGTCAAGAATGTCTTTATTTATTTTTAATTCATACGTTGGAATTAATTCATAGTTGCTTGAAATAGCTTTTGAGTGACTTAGGTTATAATGTGAAATTTGTTCAGGAACAAAGTTCTTTAAATCCTTAATTTTATGATTGCCCAAACTATCACTGGATCCATTGATCCAATACCCTTTTTTCACAGCATGATACCAGCATTTTAATCCACTGGTCCAAAGATAATTACTATCTTTTAATTTAGGATCATTATCTAGAACATTTTTTCTACTTATATAGATAAAACTGTCTGTTAGCCTATTTATTTTTTCATTGTTGAGAATCGGAACACGATGAAATAAATTTTGATCATCTTGAAGTGGATAAAGTAATTTTTGAGGAACACTCTTAAAATTTCTATCTGACCCTTGATCAAAAAAATCGTGCTCATTAATGTCGTCACCTTGTTCCGTTTTTCCTTTCAAACAAAATATAGTTCTTTCATTTTGAGAATAAATAGAGACTCCTATCTTTTGCTGACAACCCCCACCGTATTTACTTAAAATATTTTTTTCTTTCAGAACATGATCAAAAACAACCTTATTGCTAATTTTATTAATAAGTATTTTTAAATCTTTCCGATCTTTCCTTGCCTCTATTCCAATTGCACCTTGCCCAGGAGCAGTGGGGAATATGGAAAGAGGTAAAATTATCCATTTATTTTTGTTAAGGATATTTTTAATAAACTCATTTGCTCTGTTGTCATTGGACTCTAAGATTCTATCAATAGCTACTTTTGCCATTACAATTCCATCTGAATCTCCTTGAACAAACTTTCTTAACCTAGTTTCAATATTTCCTCTTACATCTAAAAATGTTAAACGATCAAAACTAAATGGGACAAGCTTCGCCAAGTATAATTTTAGATTATGTTTTCTACGCGGAGAGGATGAAAGTATTTGAAAATCTTTTTTCTTTTTATTTTCTAAAATATCTTTTTTTATAATTAAGACATCCCTCAAATCTCCTCTATCAACTGTGCCAATAATTTCAGTTTTAGATGATGGTTCTACCGGAACATCTTTCCAAGAGTGGATCGCAATATCATACTTTTTATTTATAATCTTATCACTTATGTCTTTTGTAAATAAGCCAATACTATCAGATTTTGCGATATTGATTTCCATATCCCTATCGGCAATTGCTGTGGTTGTATGATATTCAATTTCTAATTTAGGATAGCGATCTTCTAATTGCTTACCTATAATTTCAGCTTGAATTTTAGCAAGCAAGCTTGCTCTCGATACAATTTTTATTTTTTTGCAAGAAAATAATCTTCTATTTGTTTAAACTGACGTTGTGTTCGTATTTTCGACTGCGGATTCTAAATATATTTTGATTGGATCTAAAACATAAAATACAATGAACTATAAAAACTTACTTCAAAAACAGCTAATTGAATTTAGCTCTAAAGGATACAAAAGGACATTTACACCTATTTATAGGTATCAAGAAACTTTTCCATTCACTAAAATAGATTTACCTAATGACAAAATAAAGAATACTAAAATTAATCCTGAAACTACTATCTGGTGCTCTAATGACTATTTAAATATGAGCCATAATCAAGAAGTTATTAATAGAATGATTGAAGTCATAAAAGAAGTTGGAACAGGTTCAGGAGGTACACGCAATATTTCTGGAACAACACCTTATCATGATCAATTAGAAAAAAAACTAGCTAATTTTCATGAACGAGATGCTGCTTTAATTTTCACTTCTGCTTATGTCGCAAATCAGACTTCATTAGCAACATTATGTAAAAGGATCCCTAATATAGAAGTGTTTTCTGATCAGCTCAACCATGCTTCCCTAATCGAAGGTATTAAAAATTCTAAAGCATCATGTTCTATTTTTAGGCATAATGATCTTGATCATCTGGAATCGCTCCTCTTTGAAAAAGATCTAGATCAACCAAAGATTATCGTGTTTGAATCCCTATATTCCATGGATGGAACAGAAACCAATGTATATGAATATGTAAAACTTGCAAAAAAGTACAATGCTCTTACATACCTTGACGAAGTTCATGCCGTCGGTCTTTATGGTAAGGGAGGGAGAGGAATTGCATTTAAAAATAAAATTTCAAATGATGTTGATATTATCAATGGAACTCTTGCAAAAGGCTTTGGACAGATAGGTGGCTATATTGTAGCAAACCAAACTACCATAGACTTTATAAGATCCTTTGCTCCCGGATTTATATTTACTACCTCCATGATGCCCTCTATAGCTGCAGCAGCTTCAAAAAGTATTGAAATTGTGGAATCTTTAGATGATAAACGAACAGATATTTTTAATAAAGCAAAGTACTTTAAACAAAAACTAAATCTTCTAGACATTCCTTTTATTGATAGCAATAGCCATATAATTCCTATTCTTACATACAGCACTAAAAAAGCTAAACTATTTTCAAAACTTCTACTGGAACAATATAATAGCTATATACAGCCAATTTTCTATCCCACTGTTCCTGAAGGATCTGCTCGTTTAAGAATTACAATTACCCCCAAGCATTCGATACAAGATATCGATAATTTAATTGGCGCTTTAAAACGTTTATTTAATAGCGAAAAACTAGAACAATCAATAAGTACTGTAGCTAGGCAAAATCAGGTCGCCTAATAAAGGCCTTTTATAACCAAAATCTATTTAAATTCATTAATCATTTCTATACCAATTAATGAATATTAAGTATCTTGAAGCTTTTAAAATCTAATTTTATAAAATCCTGCATAGATTCTTACAAACATGGTGGGATAAAAAATCTCGTCGAGGAAAAAGGATTAAAAGTAGTAATTATTTTCATTCTGTTTTTTTCAATAAAAGGTTCTTTATATATTATAATACCCTGGTTAGGAGTATCTTATTTTAGTACTTGTTTTTAATATTTTTAAAATTTAGAATTCGGAAGACCTATATTTTTTAGATAGTTCGATCAAAACATTCCTGTATTCTTTTGATGTATAAACCGGATAATCAAAATTTATAAAAAACACATTCCCCTTTGATCTGATATAATATCCATCAATCGAAAGTCCAATCATTACAGCCTCTTTATCTTTGATATCGTGCACTGCATGCAATGCAGATCGAATTGTATTTGAATGGTCTTCATTCATATGATCTATCATATTTTTTTCACTACCAAACCAATCGACTGATACACTTTTCCAATTTTTAGGATCCAACCAAGAAATTTTTCCAAATCCACCAATCCATCTTGCTTGAGATATGGAAATTTGATAAAAGTTAAAATCGTGCATTTGTTCATAAGCCTTACTTTCTGGAAAAAAATTATAAAACCTTTCTTTGCATGCTTCATAAACCTCTTCTTGAACCTTCTTCAAATCTCCGATTAAAGTTAACCTAGCGCTATCTTGAAGGTCTCCGGACTCGTTTTTTTTATAAATCGTAATACAAGATCTGTGATCTTTTTTTAGATTTTTAGTATGATCTGCCAGATCACTTAAATATAGAAAAATAGTCCTATCCCAGCCTGAAACATATGTCACAAAACTTCCAAAAGGATAACCGTCATATTGTTTAGAAATTGTGGAAAGGATTGCTATTTTATCAGATCTATAGAATGCTGTTGCCTCTTTTTCATGATTTTTATTAAAATTTTTCATTCCCATCCTTTTTTTTTAATAATAGGTTACTCTTAAAGTTTTTGAGTCAACATCCATAGCTAAACCAAAAATATCGCTTAGTATTTTACTTTTAAAAACCTCAAAGGGTTGTCCAAATGCGCCTACTTTACCATTTTTTAAAATTGCTATTTTATCAGAAAATTTAGAAGCTAAATTTAAATCATGAATAATTAATAGAACACCTATGCCCTGTTTTGCTTTCGCTTTGAGTAAACGAATCAATTTGAGTTCAAAAAGCAAATCCAAATTAGCTGTGGGTTCATCGAGAAATATGTATCGATTCCCAATACTATCATATTGGTGGTCAATTTGTAATAAAGTTCGCGCGAAATGGACCCTTCTTTGTTCACCACCTGAGAGAGTGTTAAAGTTTCTTTTGAGTAAATGATCAACAAAAGACTCTTTTGCTGCTTTCATACACTTTTGTTTTATTAATTCAACACCACAATTATCTGCATAATCAACCCAACCCATTTCAATGATCTCCTCTACTGAATAATCATATAGCACCTGTTGAGATTGAGACATGACACTTCTTTTCAAAGCTTGTGTTTTAAAACTCATATCAGATAGAGGCACATTATCAATCTCTACTTCCCCTTTTGTGGGTAATAAGTCACCTGATATAACTCTCAATAAGGTTGATTTTCCTGATCCGTTCGGACCAAGAATTGTAATCAACTCACCTGGATTGATTATAAATGAAATATTTTTAATAAGCCTAACACCGTTAATATTTAAAGAAACTGAATCGATGTTGATGCTCATAACTTTTTACTACTTATAATCAAATATAAAAAAAAAGGAGATCCTATGGCGCTAGTTATTAGCCCCACTGGCAATTCTGCAGGTGGAACAAATGTTCTTGCTATAAGATCGGCTAAAATCATAAGGCTAGATCCTGCTATTGCCGAGGATATTAATAAATAGCTATGATTCACCCCACCGATCAAGCGAGCTAAGTGTGGTATTACTAAACCAACAAAACCGATCATTCCTGAGAGCGAAACACTTATCCCCACAATCACCGCAGAAGATAAAATAATGTTAAATCTTAATTTTTTCAAGTTTACACCCAATCTCTGTGCTTCTATTTCACCTAGCTGAAGTAAATCGAGGTTTCTTGATGACGGAATGGCCCAAAAAAGAAAAAAAGAGATTAAAATAATAGCCGGTACTAATAAAGGCCAACTGACTCCACCAAAACTTCCCATGGTCCAAAATGTTAAGCTCCTTAGTTCTGCATCACTACTTATGTATGTTAAAAAACCAATACAGACCCCAGAGATAGAATTTATCGCAATCCCGATAAGTAACATATAAGTGGTACCTTTAGACTGAAATCCTTTTGTTAATGTAAAAAGCAACATTATAACTACCATAGCCCCTGCAACAGCAGCAACTGGCAACAAGAATGGACCTGCTAGAAATTCAGGAACAAAGTGGTTACTTAAAACGATAATAGATGTGGCACCTAAAGCTGCTCCAGCAGAAACTCCTATTAATCCTGGGTCAGCCAGTGGATTTCTAAAAAGGCCTTGTAGAGACGCGCCAGAAAGTGCGAGGGAAGCGCCTACAAAGCCTGCCAAAACAACTCTTGGTGATCTTATTTGAATAAGTACGGTTTTTTGTAATGGATCTAACTTTCCTGAAATAATATCTAATAGTGGTACAGAATAACTACCAAGAATCAAACCAGAAAAAACGGACATAACAAGAATAAATAGCAAACTTCCAATCAAAAATATTTGATTAGGTTTTAAATAGGGAGCACTAAATAATCTTTTTTTGCTCAAGTTAATCGCTAGAGATTATCCTAGAAACCTCGAGAGCACAATCGAGGGTTCTTGGACCAAAGCCCATCATAGCCATTCCATCTTTTGCAATAATGTTATCACTTTGAGCTGCTGTAGTCTGTGATAAAGACGGATGTTTTTTTAATTCTTTAATACTAGAGAATCTCTTTAATAATCGACTGGTTACTATAATATAATCAGGATCATTTGTAATTATTGACTCTGCGCTTGCCGGTTTCCAACCTTCAAAAGATGCAAACGCATTTTTGGCTCCTATTAATTTTAAAAAAGCGTCTCCTGATTCTCCAGTACCACAAACAATAGGAGAAGTGCCTTGCATAGAGTAAATAACCATTGCTGATATATTCTTGCTCGATACTTTACTCTGATTTTGTATAATTTGATCATATTTTTCCATATATTCATGATTGATGAAGTCTTCAGCTAAAGACGAAACTCCCATAACACTGGCCACACACCTAATCTTTTGAATTATGCCTAGAATTGATTTTTCTTCCGGAATTATTTTTAGCTCAACACTTGTCTGTTTAACTTGTTCAATTACGTTCGGAGGACCCATATCGTTTTCACCTAGAATGATGGAAGGATTCATAGACAATAGCCCTTCTGCAGAAAGCATTCGGACATAACCAACAGATGGAAACTTTTTAGCTTCTTCAGGATAGGTCGAAGTAATATCCAAAGCAACAATACGATCCTCAATTCCTAACAAATAAAAGATTTCAGTAATAGAGCCACCAGCAATAACAACTCGCGAACCATCTTTTGCTACTGAGCAAATATCCTGCAAATCATCCTGTGACAAAACAAAAGACAATAGAATCATACTTTTTAAAAAAAATTTAAGGGATAAATAACTATATTTTTCCGCTAGCAATGTTATTTTCTTATTAAAAATGAGACTCATTATCAATAAGATTCTAAAGGAATAATGCCTTTTTTCCAAATTATTTATAGTTATATGATAAAATTTATAGTTCCCAAATAATATTATTTACGCAAAAATTCACTAACAAGATTTTCTGAACTTTTTAATAAATCATGAGTATGAACGTATTGAAATTCTGCATTCCTACCATGCAAAATATGATTATCAAATGAGTTGAAATAAGATAATACTGGAGTTATCCTTTTTTGAATTCCAACGTCGATAATAGGATAGGCATTTGATATAAAACCTATTTCGTACCCAAGGATGTCCTTTTTTTGTATAAAACGTTCACAAACAAGTGAATTCCTAATTTTCTTGTAAAAACTTTCTGCAGAATCCATACTGTCTCTGTCTTTTCTACTGAATGCAGATTCAATTACAATACAGGTTTTATCTTGAGGAGCCATTTTTTCACTTCTATTTTTAGGCTCATAAATACGATTGTAAGGAAATTTAGATTCTGGAAAATATAAAGAGGCATTGCTAGAAAATTTGGGTTTATTTAAATATAAAATACATAACCTTACATCTCTAAATTGTATTCGATTAATACATTCTATGATATGTGATGGAGGCTTTGGATCGAATACATTGCCTAGAATGGTAAGCGGAAGAGTATTAACAACCATTCCTGGTTTAAAAGATTTTCCATTGGAATAAACTATTTGGTTAATCTTTTTCCCATCATGAATAATTTTTTCAATTTTAGAATCTAAGAAAATATTTTCATTTCCAATATTATTTGCTAATTCATCAAATATGGTACCAAAACCATGTTTTGGATAAAGAAAGGACCCATCTAAATGTTTTGTATTGTATTTTCCAAGAATCAAACTTTTGATTATCGAAAAAAAATCAAGGTTCTTTAATCTTTTACCAGATATATTTGGGTCCAGTTCACTTGAATTTTTGCCCCATAGTTTTTCTGTATAATTGATTAAAAATAATTCAGACAGTGTTTTACCATAACTTTGATAGGCAAGATCTTTAAAACTTTTTATATCTCTTTTTGGCTTTATCCGATTTAAAAGATTTTCTTTAATAATTTTTATTAAGGCAGAGGTCTGCAAACACTGTAAAAGGTTAATAAAATTTAATGGGAAATCAATCATAGATTGATTATAATAAATTTTACTAGGAACGTTTACTTTTTTTAAATCTTCGCCAAGCAGATCCTTAACAATTTGAGTAACACTACTATGCTTATTGTGTAAACGATGAGCTCCAGTATCATAACGAAATTCTCCATTTGAAATCGTTCTCGAATTACCTCCTACGCTATTTGAAAGCTCAAAAATCGAAACAGGAATTCCATATTTTTTTGCAAAATAACCAACCCCAAGTCCGGCGGGTCCTGCACCAAGTACATCAATCTGAGAAAAATTATTTTTCAGCACTTTATTTCTTCTTTAGACTAGATACATTGATTTCTGACCACATTCTATTCATATAAGGATTGTGATAATATGTGCTATCATAAGTAAGCACATAATGGTCTAAAAATCTCTTTTCAAAATTTCCAATTAAAAGTAGTGAATCCTTTTCTAGAATTTTAACTGGATCTATATCCATTATATCTTCAATATCAAAAAACTCATTATCCAATCCATGTTTTTTTAAGTAATAATTGATGAGCGGTATACTAACAATAGGATAACGAATATCCTTTTCTATGATTGAATCTTTTATGCTTGAAATTGCGTTTGGATTTTGATGCTGCGAAGTAAGTACCAATGTTACATTAAATAAACTCAAAAGTAATAATCCAGTTAAAATATTTCCCCTTAAACTATTTTTTACTCTTGCCCTGGTTATTCCCATATTCAAAAGAATGATAAAGAATCCAATTAGGGGCATGATATGCCTACTTTTGTGAATGATATTTTGAAAGAGAAAAACCCAAACGAAATAAGAGAACAAAGAGCCTACAATTAATAGTTGATGTTGGGTTAAATTTTTGATTTTAAGATTAATAATAGAGTGATAAAAAAAATATGCCATCGGCCCAGTTAAAAGAAGCGTCTGCCAGGATCTTCCTAACCAAAAACCACCCAAACCATCTGCCCATATGGATCTTATTATACTCACTATTCTATGATGCCAGACTCCATCTGTTATTGCAGTCCCACCAAAATCATAAAAATGCCCCACGGTTTGTTTGAATGCAGCAATATATAATGAATCCAATCCGATAATCCATACAAATGGAATTAACCATATTAGACAACCAAAAGAAAAGCTGAAGAAGAGATAATGCCTGTTACTGTTTTTATATATATGATAAATGAACGGTAAAGCTAAAAGAGGAACATAGGATAAACGGGTACCACAAAGAATTCCTACTAAGAAGAATCCTATTAACAAAAATCTTAATCTATTTGCAGAAGTAATAAGAAAATTAAGACATGCAATACAAACACAAAGGCCCATTAAATCTGGCATATACCGATTACTCATTAACCAAAAAAATGGATTTAAAAAAAGAAGAGAAGTGCACAATAAACCTTGTACTGAATTCAATTTTAAATAAAATAATTTTAATGTAAAAATAATTAATACGAATAATGATAAACCTCCGATAATAGAAAAAGTGATTCCCATACTTTTCGTTATAAAGTAAAGCCCTTTTGCTATACCTATAAATACTGGATATCCTGGAAAATGAGGTTGCAACTTCAAAACATTAAACTCATGCAAACTCAAAGCGAACCTCAAACTATCAATATCCTCAATATGAAAAATGCTAGTTGCAATTCTAGAAAGAAGACAGACAAAAAATAAAAATATGATAAGATTGCGGTTTGATATTTTCATTGTCATTGGGGGGAGAATATAAACAAAAAATAAGGGGTCCTAAAACAGGACCCCTTATCATGGTTTAATTTAAACTAAAGTTAGTTTACCAATTCGCCATATGCTCGTCTGAAAAACTATAAGCAGCCTGTAAAAGACTCTTAACCGTAGTTAATAACATTCCATGGTATGTATAGAATGCAAACTCACCGTCTTCAGGATAGACGGGTGAAGTGCCCATAGTGGTAAGAACTGTATTCAAATCACTGTCAGAAATTACCTTAAAATCATTATAAAGAAGACCATTTGCGTAGCCTCTCATTTCACCCCAATGATTATTTAAATCTGCGGATAGATCTGATAATGGTCCTGCGGTTGAATCTGCAGGATAAAGTGCTGCCATATCAGCTGCAACATCATTCACATAGTGAATCGTTACTGCGGCAACTACCTTTTCCCAGGTGTTTAAGATAATATCTCTTTGAACTAATATCTCATCAAGAGGAGCCTGATTGTAGATCAAAGTTCTTCCTTCCAAGTATGCATTCATAATAGTGCCTGTAAAATCATAATCGACACTAACTCCATCAACCAAGTCTCTTTTTGCTGCTGTTATGCCCCATCCAGAGTTAAACTCAGTTTTGAAGTCAATGGATCCATCCCCATTGGAATCATTTTGGGTTGTTTTTCTGGCATTGTCATCGCTATAGCCAGTGTTATAATCTCTAGCAGCTCCAAAATATCCAAATGATTCATCCCAATGATGCTCCATCGCAGTATAAGGATCCCCGTCGTCGGACATAGTGTTGTCATCATTTGGAATCTTGGACATGTACTTTGATGTACCTTGCCAATACGCTACAGCGCCCCAGAGTGTTTTTTGTACCATCTGATCTAATCGAATTCCATCTGCATTCGTTTTTCCATTGGTTACAGCATCTGTAACCCAGCCGGCAATAGCATCACCTGCATTCATTTCATATCCAGGAAGAACGTAACTAGATACCGCATCCAATCTATCATTTAAATGACTTGTTGAGATATCATGATATTTTGTCTGCATGGACGAAGGTGTTGTTGAAGTTAAAATCATTCTGTTTGCATCATCATTAGCCATCATGCTAAGTAATGTCGTTGCATCTCCAGAACCGGCATCTGTTCCTATTTGAGTTTTAATATCATTCACAAGAAGTTGTCTTACAACTTGACCTGAATACGAAACACTGCTTTCGCCTTCATGTTCTTCAAAACGACTTTCAAAAACATATTCTGTTGGTGTTTCCATTATTGTTGTATGATCATCATGATCATCTGCTGCTTCTTCATCTTCACAGCCAACAGAAAACATTAGCATAAAAGACAAGAAATACAACCATTTACTATTAGTTAACATGTACTTTTTCCTTTGTTATGTTATTAAGTCTTATTCTCAATAACTGATTAAAAAAATTTTAAAACGTATATTCTATTCCTAAGTTAATTTGTCTTCTAGCACCTGGTAGAATTCCAGAACTTATGTTTGCATCTTTTTGCCCAGGATTCGAGTGCAACCTAGAACCTATGTATACTTCATCCGTAATATTTTTTCCAGAAAGAAATAATTTGATTTTTTGAGAAAATTGATAGCTACTAGATAAATTTATAAGACTGTACGCTGGAATTGGTCCCGATATACCCAAATTATATCCTACTCTGTCATCTTCATCTTCTAAATTTTGAAAATCAGTATATACTTTGCTTACATACTTGTAATCTAATCGGAAAAAGAAGCTGGATACAGGGTTTAACTCAACACCCACGTTTAAAGTATGGTCTGGTGAATACGGAAGCTCTTTACCATTTATAGAGACCTCTGTGCCAACTGGCTGAATATTGGATAAAATTGCTCCATCCAATACTTCAGTCGAAAGTAAAGTATACGCGACACCTAAATTGGGTAGAAGTTTACTCATTTTAGATAATAAGAAATCCGTTCGAACCTCTACTCCCTGAGACTTTACCTTGCCTAGATTTTTAAAAGCTGTCCCTCTACCTGCAGCAACTAAATTTTCTATATCAATATGGAAACCTGCAATTTCATAATCAAACAGCGCTAAACTACCTCTTATACCAATTTCTTTATTCCAGCTTTTTTCTGCTTCTAAATCAAGACCAGAATCTTCAAGACCTTCCCCAAAATTTAAAATTTTCAAAGCGCCGCTTGAAGGTGGTGTAAACCCTCTGTGAACACCACCAAATATCATAGTACCTAATATGTTGCTTGAGAAGGCAATACCAGGAAGAGAGACAACAAGAGTATTATCCTGATATAAAGAACCGGCCAATCTATCTACTCTCGCTTGTTCAAAAATCTCTAACCTAAGACCTGGTCTAATAGTTAATGTACCAAAATCAATAGACTCAGAGATAAATGCAGAAAATGCTGCAGTTTCATAATGATGACTATTGGACCCTGGATATATGACCAGAGAATCTCCACTACCTCGAAAATAGACTCCTTCTCTTGCATCTGTAGCAAATACTGAATCTGAGGTAAAACCAGTTTTTCTGTCATCGATAAACCTTTCCCAGTAGACTCTCCACCCTGTCTCCATAGTAGATGGATTTCCTAAGAAAGTATGATCAATATTGTAAGATTCTTTTAAACCAGCAACATAAAAAGTCCTCAGGATTCCAAAATTATCTACTCCATTACCAACCCGTACAAGATTGTTTCCATAATAAGGTTGGGGAGTAGGATTATCTTGATCTAAATCAACTGCTTTGATAAAAACATCATTCTCTCTCCACCATCTTCTGTCAAAGAAGCTTAAAAAAGCAGTTGTGGATTTAGATATGTTTGCACTTAATTTTTCTGATTGAATCAGGTCTAACGCAGCACGGACTACTTTAAAATTATCATCCTCTTTGGGGTTAA
>CACKSF010000002.1 GCA_902602795.1 uncultured Fidelibacterota bacterium | reverse complement strand
TCGTTGGTAAGCCAATTATTAATTCAAGAAATAATGCAGAAGGTTACATACATGTTTATAGTAATGATTCTTTAATAAATACCAAACAACTTTTTTATGATTCGAATAAAAAAAATTATGAAGGGAAGTTTTGGGCCTCTAAAGCGGGAAAATTGGATTATAAGATAGAAATGTTCGACCAAGAAAAATCTAGGATTGTAAGTGAAGGAGAAATCCATGTTCAGGAAAGCCAAATTGAATTAAATAAAGTTTTTTTAAATGAACTACCCTTAAAAAAATTGGCAAGGCACACAGATGGAACTTTTAATTATTGGGATAATAGGGAAGAATTAATTAATAATATTGATAAAAAGATCGAGAGAACAGCGATTAATACAAGATTCACCCTTAAACAGAGTATAGCAGTAGCGATTTTTTTAATTATATTGGTTTCTGCAGAATGGTTTTTAAGAAGACGGTTCGGATTATTTTAAATAAAGGAATTTTATGAAAAATGTTACATTTATTGGCACTGGTTACGTAGGGCTTGTTAGCGGTACAGGTATTTCGGATTTTGGACATAAAGTTACCTGCTATGATTTATCCAAGAAAAAAATTAGATCTCTAAAAAAAGGAAATATCCCAATATACGAGCCTGGATTAGAGGAATTAATAAAAAAGAATACTAGTGCGGGGAGACTTTTTTTTACTAATGATCCAGAAATTGCAATAAAAGATGCGGATGTAATTTTCATTGCAGTGGGAACTCCAATGGGAAAGGATGGTAAAGCAGATCTAAAGTATTTTGAATCTGCAGCTAAAACTATAGGTAAATATTTAGATTCATATACCGTCATATGTACTAAAAGTACAGTACCTATTGGATCAGGTAAAAAAATTGTTAACTTAATAAATAAGTCAAAAAAGAATGATGCTACCTTTGATTATATATCTAATCCTGAGTTTTTAAGGGAAGGATCAGCATTAAATGATTTTCTTTGGCCTGATCGAGTTGTAATTGGAGGATCGACTAAAAAATCTTTTGATATAATGAAAGAAATATATGGTCCACTTTTTAAAAATAAACAGCCAATAGTTTATACAACTGTAGCCACAGCTGAGATGATAAAGTACGCATCTAACGCATTTTTAGCATTAAAAATCAGCTACATGAATGAAGTGGCTAATTTATGTGAATCGTTAGGTGCTGATATCAAGCAAGTGGCAAAAGTGATGGGGCAAGATGGCAGGATAAGTTCTAAGTTTTTACATCCAGGTCCTGGTTATGGAGGCTCTTGTTTCCCTAAGGATACTGAAGCATTTGTTTCATTAGGAAGAAAAAATGATAATAAGATTAGAACCATTGAAGCAGCCATTAAAACAAATAATGCACAAAAATTAAGAATGGTAAAAAAAATAAAAAATCTAATTGGTGGTAATTTTGAAAATAAGACTATTGCTATTCTAGGACTTGCCTTTAAGCCAAACACTGATGATGTTAGAGAATCAGCTTCGATAGAAATGATTAAAAATATTAAAGAATATGGCGGAAAAATTAAGGCTTTTGACCCTGTCGCAAATGATTCAATGAAAATTATATTTCCTGATGTTTCTTATAAAAACTCTTGGGAAGAAGCTTGTGAAGATGCAGATGGTGTTGTTATAATGACAGAATGGAATGAATTTCGAGGAATTAGTATAAGCCATTTAAAATCTTTAGTGAGAAAGCCAATCCTCCTAGATACAAGAAATATTCTAGATGTGAAAAAATTAAAACAAAACAATTTTTTGTTTGATAATGTTGGACATAACTTAGTTTATGAAAATTGAAGAAACAGAGCTAGAAGACGTTAAAATTATTAGACCATCAGTTTATAATGATTTAAGGGGTACTTTTTTTGAAACTTTTAAGTCTACAGTCTTTAAATCTAATGGACTGCCTGATAATTTTTATCAAGATAATCAAGTAAGATCAAAGAAAAATGTACTAAGAGGATTACATTATCAATTACAAAATCCCCAGGGTAAATTAGTTCAGGTAGTGTTTGGTTCTATTTTAGATGTTGCTGTAGATATTAGGGTTGGTTCTCCCACATTTGGGGAATATCATCTTGTAGAACTTTCATCAAAAAATAAGAAGATATTTTACGTTCCAGAAGGTTTTGCACATGGATATTTAGTATTATCTGAATTTTCAACTGTATTATATAAATGTACTAATATATATGATTTCAAAGATGAGCATGGTATCAAATGGAATGATCCTGATTTGAGTATTAAATGGGGAAATAAATCACCTATACTATCTGAAAAGGATAATGGTCTTCCTAACTTAAAAGATCAAAAATATTTACCTAAATACTAAAATGAAAACAATATTGGTAACAGGTGGTTGTGGTTTTATTGGGTCAAATTTCATTCAATATGTATTACAAAAAGATTCATCTATACATATTTTAAATCTTGATAAGCTAACCTATGCTGGAAACTTGATGAATCTTGCTTCTATATCAAACAAGAAATATACTTTCGTAAGAGGAGATATTTGTGATAAAGGCTTAGTAGAAACTTTATTCAATAAATACAATTTTCAATCTGTTGTTCACTTTGCAGCTGAAAGTCACGTTGATAGATCTATTGATGGTCCTTCAAAGTTTATACAAACTAATATCGTAGGTACTCTTAATTTGTTAGAGCAATCAAAAAAGTTTGTTTTTAAATCAAAAAACAAGGATTTTAGGTTTCTACATGTATCCACAGATGAGGTTTATGGATCGCTTGGCAATAATGGGAAGTTTCTTGAAAATACGCCCTATGCACCCAGTTCACCATATTCAGCATCAAAAGCAAGTTCAGATCATCTTGTCCGTGCCTGGAATAAAACATATGATTTGCCGATACTAATAACAAATTGCTCAAACAATTACGGACCTTACCAATTCCCAGAAAAATTAATACCCTTAATGATAATCAATGCTATAAATAAAAAACCTTTACCAGTATATGGAAAAGGAGATAATGTCAGGGATTGGTTATATGTTTTAGATCATTGCGATGCTATAACCACAGTTTTAGATAGGGGTGAGATAGGTCAGACATATAATGTAGGCGGTAACAATGAAATTAAAAATATTGATGTGGTCAAATCTATATGTGATATTCTTGATAATTTAATTCCTGAAAGTAATTCTGAATCTTATAAAAAATTAATACATTTCGTTCAAGATCGACCAGGGCATGATTTTCGTTATGCAATAGATGCAAGCAAATTAAATTCAAAATTAGGTTGGTCTCCCAAAGAGTCTTTTGAAAGTGGATTAGAAAAAACAATTCAGTGGTACATTAATAATGTAGCTTGGTGGAGCGCAATTTTACAAAATACTTACAGGCAGGAAAGACTAGGAGTAATGTAATTATGAAAGGGATTGTGTTAGCTGGAGGTTGAGGAAAAAGATTATATCCAATTACCAAAGTAGTATCTATGCAGTTATTGCAGATTTATGATAAACCAATGATTTATTATCCCATATCAACATTTATGCTTGCATGAATCAAAGATATTTTAATTATTTTTACTCCCGTTGATATTCCTAGATTTGAACAACTAATGGGGAATGGTGAAAAACTATGAGTAAATATATCTTACAAAGTACAGCCTTCACCAGATAGTCTTGTTTAGGCATTTATACTGGGTAAAGATTTTATTGTAAATGATTCAGTTTGTCTTTTTCTTGGAGATAATATTTTTTATAGACATGGATTATTAAAACTTCCTCAAAAAAAAATCGAATTTGTTGAGGAATAAAATAGAGCTGCAGTTCTTGGATATCGAGTTGTTTCCTTTGATTACTTGGGTCGAGTTAAGAAAATCGTATAAAAACAAAATGCTTGATTCAATTTATGCCGTAGTTGGACTATATTTCCATCCAAATGATGTTATTATTATAGCAAAATCTTTAGAGCCATTTTACAGAGGTAAGCTAGAGATAAGTACTGTAAATCAAAATTTCCTCGATCAAGATAGATTGAATGTAGAAATCATGATTAGAGGTTATGCATATCAAGATGCTGGTACACAAGAAGTAATGAATAATTCATCAAATTTTGTAAAGTCAGTTGAAGATAGACAAAGCTTAAAATATATTGTCGTAAAGTAATTGCGTACAGAAAATGATTTATAGATGCTAAGCAATTAGCTAAGATTGCTTTATCATTTCCAAATGAGTGTGGCTAATATTTGAAACGAACTATTCTGCAATAGTATCTAAATTATAATTATTTCTTATTGAAAAGTTATAAAATAAGCCAAAATCAATAGATATTTTTTCAATATCTATACCATTTAATATCTGATTATTATTGATGCTAAATCCTGCATTTTTAAAATTTACATAATTAAGATCAATGGAGCATTGTAGCTCTTTTATAATAGATGGAGTTTTAAAACCTATTGATACTAAAGTACGTTCTTCATAACCTTCTTCATATCTTTTTAATTGCATATCTTTATAGTTATCTTCAACCATTTCTCGTGTATTCAACCCTCTTTTTGTTTTTGAAAAGTGAAATTTGATTACTCTGTCTCTAAAATTAGTAAAATAATTAAATAATATTTCTTGAGCATGAGGTCCTGCCCAAAAACCTAATGGATGACTATGGTTATAAAAATCATTAATATCATATTTGTGCATATATATTCTTTGGTCAGTCCAATTATATTCTATTCGTAACTCTGAGTTTTTAAAAATTAAATCTTTCGCAAGATATCCATATTGCCAACCGAACCAATTATGATTTTTTGATTTAAAAAGCCACTCTGGAGTGAATTCATCCATAAAAAAAGATGCATATATTTTTTGAAATTCAGCAATGTTAAATAAAATATCAATGCCCATCTGAATGTTATCAGTATCTCCAATATAATTTTCAATTGGATAAAATGGTAGAATTGGAATGATATAGTAAATATCAAGATTGCGGGTTGCATAAATAACTGATTCATTAAAACTAAATACAAATTTATCATTCGGTTTCCATTTAATTCGATGCGCGGCTATGTTTCTTGGGATACTAATTGATCTTTGGCTAAAGTTGTTTTTGTAATAAGAAGATCGTGAGCTATCAGGTATATTGCTATTTAAAAACCCATGGAAGTAAAAATAACTTAATTTTTGGTTTAATTTATATTTGAATCCTATTTGTGGATAAGATGGTGCCTTATCTGAAATATATAAAGATCTATTTCCATCACCCCAGTGTCTATTAAACTTGCCTAATTCAATAACAAAATTATTATAGTCATAACTAAATTTTGTTTCAATTTGCTCTGTCCAAAACCCATCAGTATCTTTCGATTGGTCAATATAAGCAAAGCTTTGTTGAGGAGAAAAATTAAATAAATCTTGACTAACATTGCCTAATAGACCGATCTGTAAATAATCAAATGTTAGCTTCCAGTTTTTGCTATTGACATAAGAACTAATTCCAAATCCAAAGATATTTATTGTTTTTTCTTGATACATCCAATCCTTTCCACTACTTGAATAAATAGTGAAAATGGATGGCTTAACAATAACATTATTTGCAAATAATTTATCAATAGCCAAAATCAAAAAGATATAACTTAAAAGCCTCATGCTTATTTACTCCGAGCTCCTATAAAAAATATATTAAATATAGATTTTAAAAAGTATTTTAAATCTGTAGTGAATGGTTTTTCTTCTTTTTTATTTAAATATTTAATTTCACTTTCAATAATTTCATCAAAGGTCTTTGGAAGGTCTGCGTAATATGGTGGTATTAGACCAGGTTTAAACTTAACTCTTTTTGATTGTAGGGATTTTGGGTAAAGGCTAAAATAATGTTCACTCAAGGCTCTTATTCCAATAAGGTTAAGATCTCCCCGAATCCAATTAAAAATTTGGGGAAATTCGTCAATAAAATATCTTCTAAAAATTTTTCCCCAAGATGTAATTCTGTAATCATCTTTCATTTTTCCCGATGCATCTAAACGGTTTTTTTCATAAATATCACCTTGAATAAATTCACTATATGGATACATAGTTCTTAATTTATATATGTAAACTAGTTTGCCTAGGTAGCCTACTCGTTTAAGTTTTACTATTGGACCATAAGAAGGAAATTTTTCATTTGATATAGTTTTTTTCTTTTTGCAAATAAAATAAATTTTATCTTCATAATTTGTGTCACTAATAAGTTCATAGCCACAAAATGAAAGACGCCCCAAGATCTCAGCCTTTGATACAACACGATTTTTTCCATTAGTAAGAATAAAATATATTTGCTTGGTAATTGCTAGTTTTGGAAATACTCTATGAAGCACAAAATAGAAAGGAAGGATTATAAAATAGAGAAAATGAGGCATTTTTGACCTTAGGTTTTTTTTCATATGCTCTAAAGGAGTGAAACTTCCAATTAAAAACCTTCCGGTTTTCAACTTTGAGTAAGATGATAATAAATATTCATTTATTCTTCGAAAATCATTAAGAGGGTGAATGTTAATTAATAGATCCTTCGATAAATCACTTAATAGTTCTACGTTAATAGTTGAGCTTGTATTTAAGATTGTAATATTTTCATAACTATAATTTTCTTCTTTAATATTTTCCCAAATAAAATCGGTTAACTTTTTTGAATAATCAAACCCAAATATTGCAATGCTTTTTGAAAGTTCTTTTTTTTCGTAGCAATTACTTGGTTTTACAGAATTAGTATTCGTGTCATCCAATGTTCGTTGGCCATTAACTTCGTTAGATTGATTTTTACTATATTCCATAAACCCATTTAGATTCTTGGATTTTCCAAAAAAAAACAAAAAAAACGCGATAATTTCAATTAAAGAATGTATAAAACTTGCCTTATAAATAATTTTCATTGAAGCAGGGTTTATCCTCAATATAAAAATAAAAAAAATTAGAAATAAAAAGGTAAATATTGCAGCCTTTATGTACGGTGCAATTTCATAGTAGTGATTTATTGTAATAGGCTCTTTATAGCGATTGGTTAGAAGAGTTCCTAAACCCCATGAAGATATTAAGATTAAAAAATTCTTCTCATGTAATATACTATACTGAAATGACCCAGTATCATAAAAAGACAAAACAATGTAGGTTAGTATTAAAAAAAAGATTCCTGGAAGAAGCCATTTTATATAAAATTTATTTGATTTTTTATCACTCTCTAATGATAAAGAAGTATCGTTAATTATAAGCTTTGAACTTGTATATTGTTTTAAAAAAAATGTTAGGCATATTTCAAAAAAAACTAAAATAAAAACAAAAGATAGTACAAAAAGTCTAGAAACACTCCACAAGTCGGATATTGATAATATTATGACAACAAAAAGTAGATTTAGTAGTGATGACCAAAAAATTATTCTAATAGACAGATGAATTGGCTTTTCAATACAATTATCTATTTTTTTATAATATATAGCAAAAACGAGCCAAAAGAATAAAAAGATAATATATAAATAAAAATAATTATTAGTTGGAATAAAAATTCCAAATTTTTTATAATGCATTAATGAAAAAATGAAATAAAAAAAAATTAAATTACAGCACCACAAAACTTTTTTTAATACTGATTTTTGTATCATGTTGTTATGTCGAAAAATTTAAAAAATATCGAAATAATATTGATAGACTTAATAAGGATATGTTAAATAATGAGAAATTTATGTGTTGAGGATCACAAAGATCAGCTAATACCATATCATTTGAACGCTTTTTTATTTTTGTATGATTAATTAAAAAATTTAATAGCGTTTTAGGACGATATGGATTCCTTTTTTATTTAATTAAATCTAGTGGTTTTAGTTACAATAATAAAAGGAATTTTATAAGATAGATGAATTTTAAATAGTGGAGTTATTTTTATAAGTGTTTACGCTTTCTGGATATTTAGATATCAGCCAGTAAAAAAAAACATTTATATCAATTTTTTTGTTAAATAAGTCTATACTTTTTTGTTTTGTTTCTTTTTTAGCTTTTGGATTTATTAAAATATCTATAGACTTTTTAATCAATCCATTGGAAGAATTGAACATGGTTAAAATACCTTTTTTTTCTTGATCTTCCAACGTACCAGCTGAAAGGCTATTCATATATATACTGGGTGTTCCCATTATAGCGCATTCTGAAGCCATCGTTGCTCCTTCTCCAATAAATAGTTCTGCAAATGATAATACATCATGAATTTCAGTTGGATTTATTGAGAGTTGGTATTTTTTAAAAATTTTTGGGACTTTATTTTCAGCCGATATAAAAACCCGTGCATGTTTTTTTACTTCATTTATAAGTTTAACTAGTGTATCCTTTCTGAATCCACTTTGTCCAATATCATGACTTGCATCCCACGAGACTAGCCGAAAAACTACATATCTTTCTTGGTCACTTAGATTTAATTTTTTTAAGATGTTTTTATCAGGTTTAAAATACTTGGGGTGTAGATAGGCATCCTCCATATAACCGTCAAACTTAATATGATTATTCCCCAAGTTTCCTTTAAATGTTTTTGGTGTTATTATTGTATCTGTAAAAGGTGAAAAAGATGCGATTCCTAATTTAGCATGCTCAGTATCTGTAAATGCGATATGGGGTTTATTAAAATAGCTTGCTATTTGTGCAGCGTACGGTGAAGCAAAGCTTATAAAAAGATCAGGTTGGAATATAATTGAGTATTTATATAATCGTTGATTGGCTTTAAAAAGGTAAAAAAATTTACCTAATATTGTTTTTGACCCTTTGCCTCGAGACAAATATGGTATTCCATAGTTTTTAAGAAGACGTTGAGTAACATCCTTTTCCCGGGCAACTATTAAGACTTGATTACCATTCTTTTTAAGTAATTTTATAAGATTTTTAAAGTAGTGAACGTGAGCTGGGTGCCCTAGGTCAAATAAAATTCTCATTATAAGGTTTCATTTAATGTTTTTTTGTAGACATCTATAATTTTATATGCAATGTTTTCTAGATTGAAATTTTTAATTATTTTCTGTCCATTAGTCCTTTCATTATTTCTAAAAACTTGATTTATCTTCTTTTTAATATTTTCTGGATTATAGCTTGATATATAGCAGTTGTTCACATTTCTTGTTAGCTTTTGTACATCGCCTACATTTGTGGATATAATTGGGCAATTACATGCTAGAGCTTCTTTAACAATTATTGGACCCGTTTCGGATAAAGACGTAACAAGGAGTAAATCTGAGGCATTTAATATTAAATTTATTTTTTCCTTTTCATATCCTTTCAGCTCTATGAGTTCACAATTATTTATTTTTGAGATAGCCGATTTAGCAAGCTGAACATTTTTTATTTTATTATTAAATGAAGACGAGAAAGCAATATAATGTTTGTTTTTTTCCCATTTAAGTGCTTTACGAGCCTTATCTTTGGGAATTGGAAAAAAACGATTATTATTAAATCCGCAAGGAATAATATTAATGGGGTTTCTATATATTTTAAGTTTTTCTTGCAAGCTTTGGTGTACAAAAATATTATTGGTAGATAACCTGGATGCAATTCTACTAAAAATATAGTTTTTTCCCATATTTACATCACTTCCATGAAAAGTTATTATTACAGGAACGTATAATTGCATAGTAGCTAATAACCCAGATAAACCATAGTGAGCATGGATTAAGTCGTATTCCTCATGTTTTATTTTATTTATTAAAAGAAAATAATTGCTCAAATAACCAAATAATCCTTTCCCTCTTATTAAAAAAAAATCTACGGAAAGTCCTTGTTCCATAAGGCTTTCTGCTTGTTCTTTTACAAAAGGACTAAGCTGAGAACTATTACCGCTAGCTATAATTAGAATTCGCATTTTTTTGAGTTAATACTGGCTAATAGATAATAAAAAAGAGATCCTGATGTTACAGAATCAATAACATGCCCACCAAAAAAGCTGTAAGCAAAGAATAAAATTATTGCAACTTTATCTCTAATATGGGAATTCAAAAATAAATTAAGTGGTAATCTAGAGAATATCAGTAAAAAAATAATTGTACCAATAATTCCGTATTTAAAAAAAAAGTCAAAAAAATCCATAGATGCATTGGTAAACCAAAATTCACCTCTTTCCCTCCAAAACAAATTTTGGCCAGCAAAACTTTTTCCTATCACAAATGTTTGTAAGTCATTAAAGGATTCTTTCATTTGAATGTTCAAGGAAGCATACCTTCTAAAATTTATCGATGCGATTCTGTTAAGAATTTGATTATTGTATAACCCGCCAACCTTTTCCGCGGCTGAAATTGATTTTTTTATATTTAATCCAAATCGCGATTCATAAAGATCTACGGTTTTATCAACCATTAAAGAAAAAGTAAATAGTAAAACTATAATGAAAAGACTGTAAGAAATAATTTTGTTAATGCTCATAGCATTACGTTTCAATGCATAAAAAATAGGTATTAAAAAGCCAAATACGCTTTTTGAGGCGATTATAAAAGCATTAAAAATTGCAAAGCTTACTGGCAATATTTTTTTTCGCATAGATCCATCAAGCAAATAAAAAGTAAAGAAAATAAGATTTAAAATTGAAACTGGATTTCCTCCCTGAAACATACCCTTTGAAGTACCTTGAAATCTGTACGACTCAAGGCCAAAACCAAATAAAAAGCCGACACTGAGATTTAAAACAAAGAAAACAAAGTTGAGTGTAATTATTTTTCTTGTAAAAAATATACTTAGGTTCATCCTATTTTTTAAAAACACATACAAAAATAACAAAAACTGGAATCGTAATAAATAAGTAAGGTTCTCAATTAACATTTTTAGAGAGGGAGATTCAACGTAAAAAAATAATGTATTTAAAATAAAGAATAGGAAGAGAATTAGACTTAGTAATTCATCATAAAATAAATTATTTTTATAAAGTTTATTTAAATAATATAAAATAAAAAGTACAAGGATAGGTCCTCTGATCCAATATCCAATATTAAACAATGGGTTTGTAATGCTTAAATAAATTCTCAAGAAGCCGCTTATTGAGTCTATAAGAAGAAACGTGAGCATGTAATATTTTATTAAAATTTGAAGTTTAAGCATTGATAAAATATTATTTCGAATTAATAAAACTATTCATCTTACTAAATGTCATTATTATTTGATAACCTACTCCAACAATAATTCCTATGCTGTAACCTGCTGCAACTCCATTTAAATTGTAATTTGGGATAAGAAAATACCAACACAAAGAAGAAGTAATAAGTATAATTACCCCTCCGATATTTGGATATAAAATATATTTTGTCCCTGATAAAAATGCATTGCATGGAATTGAAACCATTCTTATAAATACACTTGGTATGATGATCTTTAATACAGTAGCACCTTCAATAAAAACATTTCCAAAAAAAGACAAAACTACTTCTGAAATAAAAAATAAGCCTGAGCAGAGTATTGTAGATAACAAAAATATAACAAAAAAGGTTTTTTTGAAGATTCCCAAAATTTTTTCCTTTCGGTTTGCACCAAATAATTTTGAAAATTCGGGAAGAAATACTTGTATAAACAATTTTGGGAAAAACATTAAAATTGATACTACAGATAATGCAGCAGTATAGATCCCAACTTCTGTATGATCTAAAGAAAGACCTGTAATTATCACAGAAATATAACCGGTTCCAGTACTAGCAACTGTACCTATCATACTCAAAATACCGTATTTTGAATAGTTTATAAATACTTGCTTTTTAGAAATATCAAAATCTGCAGTTAATTTTGTTTTGAAAAGTTTGGAATTTTTTAAAATACTATAAATACAAAGCAAAAAGAATATCAAATAACTAAGAATATATGTTTTTAGTAATAAATCCTCTTTGCTGTAAAAACAAACATAAGCAGTTGATCCAATCATAAAAAGAGCTGAAACAATTTCATTGAAAGTGTAATTTTTTACTAAATCCATTCCATAAAGAGTCCTTCTGAGCAATATGTACATAGTTCGAAGAAAAATATAAAGAATTACTGGAGTAAATGATTCTTTAGGCATAGAAAAGTTTTGAGAAAAATATTCCCACCAATTAAGTAAGATAATATTTATAATAATTAAAGTGGAAGTAGACCCCAAAAAAATAATTTTAAGTGTAAAAATAAAATTTTTCAAATTTTCTCTACCCCTAAACTCAGCAAGGAATTTATTACCAGCACTTCCAAAAAAATTTGATATAAAAATTGTTATCATTAAACAAAAATTTAATGTAACATTAATTTCTCCAAGAATTTTTGCACCAAATGTCCTACCAACAAGAAAATTAAATGTAAAAGGAATCAAGCCTATGAAAATTAATGCTAGGCCAGTGTATAGTGAATTTTTTACTAACCGTTGCTTTAATAAGGATTGTAAAAAGTTAAAGTTTTCTTTTATCAAAGTAGATAGCAAGAGGCATTGCGAAAACTAGTCCAGCAAAAAAGGATAATAAAACGATAATTGTACGCTTTGGCTTAGCTTTTTTAACAGCAGGTTCAGCAGTGTCAAGTATGTTAATTAAAAGTTTTTCTTTAGATTCGTCTATTTTTGCAATTTCAAATTGTTGGCGCAGGGTTATATAAACTGCACGATTCTCTTCTACCGCACTTTCTAATCTTTCTCTTTTCATCTCTAGAGAAGGGGTGTCGAGACGCAACAAGTTTCTTTTTCTAAACTCTGTGAGTAAATCTTCAGATACCTCGTTCTGTAATTTTGCTTCTTTCATCTGCTGCTCAATAAATTTTCTATTTCGAGTGGCTTCTAATTTTTGTTCAATTGAGATAAATCTTTTTACATATTCTGCTATATAATTAGCAATATCAGAAGCTAATTGAGGATCTTCCATCAAAACAGTCACTGTAATAAGTCCTGAAATTTCTTCTTTCACGCCTATCAATTCATCAAGTTGTAAAATAGCTTCATCTGTATCTTTATCAAGTTCAGTTGCGGAAGTATTTCCTCTTGGTAATAATTTTCTTAACGCGGATAAAGGGGAAAAAAAGGGAGGCTTGTCGATTTCCCAAAAGGAAATAAGGTTTAGTGCACTCTTGCTTTTTGAAGTATTCCAAGCTTTAAGAACAATATCTTTCTTTAATTTTCTACTATTGATAATATCGGGAATATTGTAAGTAGGTGCACTTCCGAATGCACTTAAACCGAAAGATTTTGCTAAACCTGAAAATTCTCCAAGCGAACTTCCACCTCTTATTAATTCTCCTGCAGGGTATAGCGAAATTTTTGAAGCAAAGAATATAGTTGCTATCAATGAATATGTAAGACCAATCAAAGTAGTCAGAATTGAGAACTTTAAAAAAAACCTTTTCTTCCTTTTAATTAAATCAATTAGAGCACCGATATTGATTTCATCATTTTGTGTAATTAAGGGCTTTATTTTGGTTTGAGTATTTTCTAATTTTTCTTTTAATAGTCCTCTCTTACGCAATTCTGCAATTCGATTACGAAGAGTCTTTTCCGTTAATCCATGCTTTTTTGCGACTTTCTCTCTAATAGAAGGTTGATTGACAACTTTAGGATTGTCTTTAATAATTTTTAAGATTTTTTGTTCATGAGGTGTAAGTTTCATAGCAAGCACATATTTTAGTTCAGCCTTATGTATATAAATTGGATATAATATAATAGAACTGCTATTTGGCTAATAGAAGTAAGGTATTCTTTGAAAAGAAACCGTTCATCATCATATTCAATTTTTTCGGAAATGAATATGATATCTCCAGTCTCAACAGGATAATTTCTTTGCAACTTAAATCTTTGACCAGTCATAGATTTCACAATAAAATTATTTCCACTAGCATTTTGTGAAGTTCCCCCCGCTAATTTAATATAATCATGTGGTTTTAGATTTTCCGAATATTTATACCTTCCGGGGTTTAGAACAGCGCCAATGACCTCAACATAAGAAAAAGATTTTGGAATTAAAATATCATCATTTGCAGTTAGAATATGTTGTTTTGATTTAGAATAGTCAGTGACAGTAATTTCTAAAGATCCTTTTTGAGTTCGTATTCTAGCCTTTACATACGCTTTTTCTTCTATTGATCTAGATATTTCTTCTTTAAGTAATATTCTTTCTAGCTCACGATCTGGATAGGATGAAATTCTGTTGTTATTTATAAAAATCTTGCTTGAATCTGCATCAGGTAGAAAACCTCCGGCTTCGGATATAATGTCATTAACGGTTGTAACTCCTTCTATAACAGGATAACGACCTGGGAATTTAATTTGACCTTCAATTTTGGCCATAAAATGAGGTTCGCTATTATCTAAATAAGGAACCATGATGTGATCATTACTGAAAATAGCAAAAGATTCTGCTGTCTTGAAATCTACTGTATATTTTGAAGAAATTTTTGTTGAAGAACTTCTCAGGACTTTTATTTTGTTTAAGTCAACGCCCTCTTTTAAGCCGCCTGCGATTTCCAAAACATCTTCCAAAAAGTCTCCAGACTTAAACTCATATCTACCTGGTTTTTGGACTCCACCATCTATGTAAATAAATTGAGACTGATAAGGAATGTATATTTTATCATTTTGGGATATATATGGATTTAAATTGTCTGATCCATCAACTTTAAATTTTGTTAGATCAATTAAGAGAGTTTCGTTGAGTCTGGAAATTGTAATGTTTCTCTTAGAAAGTCTATCAACATCATTTTCTAAATTTTCTTCAAGTCCTAGTTTTCTTGTGTAAAAGTCATCAACAGCAAGAATTGACTGCATTCCAAGTGATTCAGAATAAGTCCTGTCGATCTTTTCTTTGAAAACAGCTTTTTTCTTATCATTAAAATCTAAAATAATCATATCAAACAGATCTGATACTCTAGTCATGGGTGTAACATTAAAATATCCTGCGTTTTCAAATTGGCCTGTAACAAGGACTTTAAATTGCCTAATACTTTCTAGCTCAACATTTATCTTAATATTTTTATTCCAATTCTTTACAGTACTTTTTATTTCTTTAATAACTTCTTTTAATGTTAGACCATTGCATTCAATTACTCCAACTGAAGGAATAAGTAAGCTTCCTGTCGGTGAAATGGTTAGGCTATAATCAAAGGTTTCATTGCTTGAGACAATATTTAGATGAAATTGATCGCCCGGGCCGACTAGGTATTTATTACTATTAACTGGAGCGTCAATTATGAACGGATCGTTGCTCTTATTAGACTTTGAAATCTCTCTATTTGTATTTTTAAGTTTTGCAGCTTGTTTTTGAGCTATTCTAAGACTGTTTAAATCTAAGGTCTGAGAACTTAAAAGGCTAAATGATCCAAAAAAAAGAATAAAAATTCTTGTAAAAAGATTTTTCATATTAAGATTATAAAATCAGGACTAGACAAGCAAGTTAAGGAATACTTCAATCCTGAAAATATTATTTATTTTGTTACCCTATAATGTTAAGCTGGGAGCAATTTATATCGATAGTATTCCTAGTTTCAACGTATTAAGTTATTCTTATTGCCATAAAAAACCTAATCATAATTGCCCGGGCAAGCCAATTATTTTCTTAATCTATTAATTTAGTAATGTAAGTATAAATAAAATAAGTTTTAGCACTAAAAGAGGAACTCTAATAATGATTTCAATTAAAGAATTAAGGAAAAACAAAAAAGCGTATATGGATTCTTTGATGAAACGAGGAGAGGCATATGATTTGGAAAATATTATTCAAATTGACTCCAAAATAAGATCAATGAAAACAAGTGCTAACGATATGAGGGCTCAGAGAAATGTTGCTTCGGAGTCCATTGGAGAGCTAAAGAAAACAGGTGAGGATGCTTCAGAAGCAATCCTGAAAACTAGACAGCTTGGTTATAAATTAAAAGATTTAGAAACAGAGTTAAATAGTTTTGAATTAAATTTAAAAATTGCACTGCAGCAAATACCAAACATCCCACACGAGAGCGTGCCAGATGGGCTTACAGCAAATGATAATGTTGAAGTTAGAAAATGGGGTAAGAAGATTGATTTCAATTTCAATCCAAAAAATCATATGGAACTAGGTGAAAGGCTAAACTTATTTGATTTTAAAACAGCTGCAAAATTATCTGGAAGCGGGTTTCCACTTTATATTGGAAAAGGAGCAGAACTTGAGAGGAAATTGATAAACTCTATGCTCAATTTTCATGTAAAGGAGTACAATTATAAAGAAGTATTCCCGCCTGTACTTATGCTAAAAGACTCTATGATTACAACAGGGCAACTTCCAAAATTTCATGAAGATATGTATCATACTGAAGTTGATAATTTATTTCTAGCTCCCACTGCAGAGGTTCCAGTAACAAACATTCATCGCAATGATATTTTAGAAGAGTCTGATTTGCCCAAATATTATGTTGCTTATTCTCCTTGCTTTCGAAGAGAGTCAGGTTCATATGGTAAGGATACAAGAGGTTTGCTAAGGGTTCATCAGTTCAATAAAGTAGAACTTGTTAAATTTTCAAAACCTGAGAGCTCTTATAATGAGCTTGAATTACTTACTTCACAAGCAGAGTCAGTTTTGAAAAAATTAGGATTACATTATAGGGTGATTTCTCTTTGTGCAGGAGATTTAAGTTTCAGTGCCGCAAAATGTTACGATTTGGAAATATGGGCACCTGGAGAAGGAAAATGGTTAGAAGTATCTTCTTGTAGTAATTTTGAATCATATCAGGCTCGTCGTGGCAATATCAGATACAGAAGAAATCGAGATAAAAAGGTTGAATTATTGCATACATTAAATGGTTCAGGAGTTGCCACACCTCGTTTAATGGTTGCTTTGCTTGAAACATATCAAAAAGAAGATGGAAGCGTGTCATTTCCAAATGAGGTTGCAGAATTCCTTGGCATAAATGAGATTAATTATTGAGATTTATTTGGATCATATTTAATGCTGCAGTTTGGACTTTTATTTTTGGTCTGTTTGGAATTTTTGCATCCCTGTTTGAATCAAATAAAGGAAAGATTCTCGGGCATTGTGCTAGACTTTGGGGCAAATTTATTTTATTCTTTACTGGAGTTCGTTATTCGGTAAGAGGTTTAGAAAACTTAGATCCGAAAGGTTCTTATATTTTTGCCTGCAACCATGCTTCTGGTTATGATGTACCTCTAGCCTTTGCAGGACTTCCGTACTGGCTAATTTCTATTGCAAAAATCGAGTTAAAATCTGTGTTTATTCTGGGTTGGGTAATGAAAACTGCTGGTCATATTTTTGTAGATAGAAAAAGAAGTGAAAACGCTATCTCTGCGCTAGAGAATTCTAAGGTATCACTTATAAATAATCCAAAATCTATATTACTTTTTCCTGAGGGTACTAGAACTATGGATGGTAAATTAGGTCTTTTCAAAAGAGGCGGACTTATGCTTAGTGTTGATACTGGGATACCGATCGTTCCAGTTGGTCTTATAGGGACATTTGGAATGCTTAAAAAAGGAACCTGGTCTTTTAAGAATCAACCCTTAGAAATAAGGATTGGTTCTCCTATTAATCCTGAAATGTTTTCGAATGATTCAAAAAATAATTTAGCCAAATATGTTAAAAGCCAAGTAAATACCCTACTTAATAAGGATTAAAAAATCAATCATCAATTAAAAAATAATAAAAAGTATGAGAAGTGGAAAAAGTTGAATAAAACTATTGTTTTTACCAATGGATGCTTTGATTTGCTTCATAAAGGACATACTAATTTACTTTTAAAAGCATCTAAATATGGGGATAAGCTTATAGTTGGAATTAATTCAGATAAATCAGTAAAAAAAATTAAAGGCGAAAAGCGGCCCATTGATAATCAAAATGAAAGAAAAAAAAAATTATTAGAATTAGAATTTGTTGATGATGTGCATATCTTTGAAGAAACGACACCTTTGAAATTGATAAAATTAATTTGTCCAGATGTTTTAGTTAAGGGTGAAGATTACGTTGCTCATCAAATTGTAGGAGCAAATTTTGTTTTTAGTAAAGGCGGTAAGGTAAAAACTATTCCATTAACTCCTGGGTTTAGTACAACAAAAATTATTCAAAAAATGGCTAAATGAAGATCTTGTGTTCTTAAAATATTTTTATTAAGCTTTAGTGCGGAGTTTCATATAAGTCCTTTGAGTAATACACTTAGAGCATATATCACCATTAAGTTTTGTTTCCTTGCAGTGCTAGGAGCAGAGGTAAAGAACATTTCAAGCGTGTTCCCTAATACTTCTGTATTTACTACTAAAAACGACACAAGCATTACTATCGATGAGACTCAAAATAGACTTCCAGCGATAATTACCGATGCTAAACTTTTAATGTCTGAGGTTATAATTTCTGATTTTAATAGAGACACCCTAGAAGTTGCATTTTTGTTAAGTAAAATTTTTGAGTTGCTAATGGAGGCTGATCAGATTGGAGGGCAAGATTTACGACATGGTGGAATGAGTCTTGAAGACAAAGAGGAATTTGACCGTTTCAATAGAACTTTTACCGATCTTTACACACATAAGCTGCTCACTGTCCAAAATATAAATGCTCCTGTTATGGCAGAAAAAATCTGGGTTGACATAACAGAAGGTATTGAGATTGAGATGGGAGAGACTAAATTTACTGTTATTGAGGATCGTGATGGCCATATCCCTTTGGTAAGGACTAAACAAGTAGATCAATTTATTGATTACTTTAAGACTAAAGGTCGTAAACAATTTCAAATATGGCTAGATAGATATGCAAAGTATCAAGATTTAATACTGCCAATTCTTGCAGATCATGAAATGCCTGAAGAATTGATGTATTTAGCTATGATTGAATCTGGATTAAATCCTAAGGCTTACAGCAAAGCAAATGCTTCAGGGATGTGGCAATTCATCTATTCCACTGGCAAGACATATGGTTTAAATAGAGACTGGTATAAAGATGAGAGGCGTGATCCAGTTAAGGCTACCCATGCTGCATGTAAGTATTTGAAGGATTTATATAAAGAATTTGATAACTGGTATTTGGCGTTGGCAGCTTATAATTGTGGTTCAGGAAGAGTAGCTCGTGCTTCTAAGCTTCACCAAACATATGATTTTTGGCAAATGCATTCTCTTCCAAGAGAAACTAGAAATTACATACCTTATTTCCTTTCAGCTGCAATAATAGCTAGGTCTCCAAGCGAATATGGGTTTAAAGTTCCAAAAAATATTAAGCCTTATAAGTATGATATAATAACCTTAGAAAAGAGTTCTGATATTGCTGTTTTAGCAAGAGTAGCTGGAGTTAAGCCAAAGCTGCTCAGGGAGTATAATCCAGAATTAAGACAGTCTGCGACACCAGCTGAAGGTAAATACGATTTAAAAATTCCAGTAGGTGTAAAGCAGAAGTTTTTAACCGCGTGGAAAGCTATTCCTGAAGAAGAAAGATTTGCTCCTCAATTTATTGTGCACAGAGTGCGGTATGGTGAAAGTTTATGGACGATATCAAAAAAATATAATGTTTCTATTCATGACTTAGCAGCAGTGAATAAGATAAGAAACAGAAATAAAGTACGAGTAGGACAGAAACTTAACGTTCCATTAAAAGGTGGAAATGCTTGGGCAACAGCAAATAAAGGAGGTCCTCGAGGATATTCAAAAAAAATATATAGAGTAAAAAGAGGAGATACCTTAGGGCAGATAGCAGAAACTTTTGGTACAAGAGCTAGTAAAATAAGAAGATGGAATAATATGAAATATGGATCACACTTAATTCACGCTGGTCAAAAACTAGTAATATGGGTTAAGTAAATAATTAATAACATTAAAATTTTATAGGCAAGGAGTTAAAAATGACAAAGCAAGAAATCGTAGATATAGTTTCAAATGCAACTGGCCTAACAAAAGTTGAAACTGAAATAATTATGAATGGAGTTATGAGCACTATTGTAGATTCTCTTGCAAATAATCAAAAAGTTGAGCTTAGAGGTTTTGGAACCTTTGGTATTAAGCACAGGATGCCAAAAAAAGCAAGAAACCCAGGAACAGGAGAACCAGTTTTTTTACCAGAAAGGTTTGTTCCAACGTTTAAACCTAGTAAACTTATGCGTTCTAGAGTGAACGATTTAATTAATAAGAAGTAGATAGGTAATAAATGCCAAGTGGTAAAAAAAGAAAAAAGAAAAAAATGAACACACATAAACGAAAAAAGCGTTTACGTGCAAATAGACATAAGAAAAAGAATAAATAAATATTTTTGGAGAACTATTTTAGGTAGGAATACCTAATAAAATTAATTTTCCCTATGCCTGAACATCGAAAATATCTTTCGGTTTCTGATTTAAACTCAAAAATAAGATACTCCCTAGAAAAAGACCTTTCTTCAATTTGGGTGAAAGGAGAATTGTCTAATTTCCACCATCACCCTAGCTCTGGGCATATGTATTTTACTTTAAAAGACGAATTGAATGAGATAAGATGCGCGATGTTTCGAGCGAATAATCAATTTTTAAAATTCATTCCTCTGGATGGTATGTCAATTAGATTATTTGGGGATATTACTCTATATGAGCAGAGAGGGTCCATTCAGATAAAAGTTTCGATTATGGAAGAAGATGGAATTGGAGACCTTCATAAGGCATTTGAAAAAATGAAGGACACTTTGGAACGGGAAGGCTTGTTTGATAAAAAATATAAAAAGCCATTGCCGTTATATCCAAAAAAAATCGGTATAATTACTTCTGAATCTGGAGCTGCCATTAAAGATATTTGTAATGTTTTGAGCAGAAGGGCACCTCAAGTTAAATTAATTTTAAAATCTGTAAAGGTACAAGGGCATGATTCACCTAAACAGATTTCTGAAGCAATAGAATTATTTAATTATAAAAATTGCGTAGATGTTTTAATTATCGGAAGAGGGGGTGGTTCAATTGAAGATCTTTTTGCGTTTAATGAAGAGATTGTTGCAAGAGCTATATTTAAATCGCTAATTCCAATTATTTCTGCGGTAGGGCACGAAACTGATTTTTCGATTTCAGACTTTGTATCAGATATACGTGCTCCAACTCCGTCTGCAGCTGCAGAGATTGCAGTTGTATCTAAAGATGCAATATTGAAAAACTTGAGAAGCCTAGAAAAACAAACTATTGATTCGACAAGGGTAAGGATAGAAAAGTATTGGTTGAAAAAAGATCAACTTGAAAGGAGAATGTCTGTTTCAAAACCTCAAGCAAGAATTTTAAACAGTTTAGAATTATTAGATAAGTATTACGAAAGGTTAATTTATATTAATGAACATAACTTTTTTTATTATCAGAACCATCTTGAATCATTATTAAAGAGGTTGGTTGGGTTAGGACCTGATAATGTTTTGGAAAGAGGGTTTTCTATTCCAACTGACAATAAAGGCAATATTATTAAATCTCCTGATCAGATAAAAGTTGGAGATACATTTAATTTAAAAATGGCCAAAGGTTCACTTAAAGGTAGAAAAATTTAAAAAACATTTTACAATATAGGAGTGATTAATTTAAAATATGGAAAAAAATGATAAAAAACTTAGTATTGAGATATCCTTAGAAAGAATAGAGTTAATTGTTTCTAAGATGGAATCTGGTGAGATTTCACTTGAAAAAAGTTTAGTCTTATTTGAAGAAGGCATGAATTTGATAAAAGAGTGTCAAGATGAATTGAAAGATGCTGAGCAAAGAATTGAGCACCTAATCGATGATTCTAAGAAAAAAAAATTTTCTAAGGAGTTTAGTTAGTGTCTTTTAAAAAATTCGGAATTTGGGGTAATACTGATAAAAAAAGTTTTTGGAAGATTTTGCCAGAAATATTGTCTTGGGCAAGTAAAAATAATTTAAAACCATTTTTAACAAAAAGAATCTTTGAAAAAGGTTCATTCGATACTGAAATAATTAACTCAAAAAGTGATTTTAATAAAATGGATTTCATGCTAGTGCTTGGAGGAGATGGAACTTTTTTATCATTAGTAAGGGCTATCCAAAATAGAACGGTACCTATATTGGGTATTCATTTAGGAGATTTGGGGTTTTTGGCAAAAGTAACTTTAAAAGATTTATTCTATAGGTTGGACCAAGTTGCAAAAAATAATTATTTTGTTGAGGATAGGTCTTTGATAAAATCAAAAATTATAAAAGATGATCAGACTATTGAACATGTTTCTTTAAATGATTTTGTTTTTGCTAATGGAGAATCTTTTCGAATGCTAAATACATCTGTTCGAGTAGATGATCATTTTGTAGGGAATTACAAAGCTGATGGATTAATTATTTCGACCCCAACAGGCTCTACAGCATATTCTCTTTCTGCAGGTGGTCCTATTGTAACTCCTAACGTCGATTCTATGATAATAACGCCTACTTCAGCTCATAGTCTTACTTCAAGACCTTTAGTGGTTCCTGGCCACTCAAAAATCACAGTAAGTTTTTCAGGCTCTGCTGATTCAATTCGATTTGTTGCTGATGGTCAGGTACATGAAATTCTTAATCCAAAATCTCAAGTTGAGGTTGTAAAATCTGGCTATACAGTTTCTTTAATAGATTTTAAGGATACAGATTATTTCAAAACATTACGTGTGAAAATGGGGTGGGGAAAAAGAGGAGATTAATAAATAAAGTAAAAATTTATTTTTTAAAATTATTCATTGAATCAAATGCCATGTGAACTTCTTTTTTAAATATCGGTCTCTTCACATAGGTGTTTTTTACGTTTCTATTTATTTCACCTCGCAAAAAGACACATTTCCAATTATTTCTATTTACAAATGTTGAAGTAGGAATATACCTTAGAGTAAGCCCAATTCTCCATGTTTTCGATTTATTTGCATTTGAACCATGTATAATAAATGGATTATGAATTGAAATGTCACCTGGATTTAATTCTATATCAACTGCTTTAGATTTATCTAAATTTTTAGGGTCAATAGCTAAGTCTAGCACGTATTTATTTGAATCCATTTTTTTCATTTCTGATGGTTTATATAGACGTTTTTTATGCGTCCCCGGAATTAATTGCATACAGCCATTATTCTTTTTTGAGTGTGTTCCTGCAAGCCAGACAGATACAACTTTCATGGGTTCAAGTGGCCAATAGGACCCATCTTGATGCCACCCAACAGGCATTCCATCAATCGGCTTTTTAGCAATGTAGTGAGCACCAAATAGCGCAATGTTAGGTCCGATGATTTTTTCAACGATATCTAGGATTTTTTTATTTTCAAGTAGATGATGTATAAACGGCTCATTTATGAGCATGTGATGGTGAAAAGCTTCAGGCCTAGTATTAGGATATTTTATTCTTAGCCATTTAACATGTGTTACAATTTGCTTTGCTGATTCAGAATCAACTACATTCCTAATAATACAGAAACCATTGTCTTGATATTCTTTTCTAAGAAAGCTAAAATTCATTAATTTAAAAAAACAGACAGTTTATGATGTTGGCGAAGAATACAATCATCCATAACAACTAACAAACCTGCATTTTTTGCAACTCTGCAGGCCTCCTTATCTATTACTCCATCTTGCATCCAAATTGCTTTGGCATTTATTGCAATAGCTGATTGAATTATAGGAAGTACATATTCAGACTTACGAAAAATATTGATTGTATCCACCGGTCTATTAACTGAATCAAGATCTGAGTAACATTCTTTATTTTCAATAATGCGGTAGTTAGGGTTAACTGGAATGGTATCATACCCATTACGATTTAAATATTTAAAAATTTGATAACTTGGTTTATGTTGTTTGTTACTAAGCCCAACAATAGCGATATATTTCAACTTTAGGATTTTAATTATGTGATTGTTATCCATTTTTGAAAAAATTTTTCATTACATATTTGGCAATATCGGGGTTCTCTTTTAATCTCCTTATTGAGTAGTCAAACCAGTCAGGCCCGAAAGGAACATAAATTCTTACTGCATAGCCTTCATTGATTAGTTCCTCTAGTCTACCATCCATAGGTACTCCGAAAAGAGTTTGAAATTCAAATCGCTCCTTAGGTATTTTTTCTGTCTGAATCCAGTTAATTAATTCATCGATTAATTCTTGGTCATGGGTTGCATACCCAGCGAAAGATCCTTTCGCAACCAAACTTTTTGCTATTAACATAAAATTGTTTTTTATATCTAATCTGTCATTGAATGCAACTGAAGAATTTTCTTTGTAAATCCCCTTACATATCCTTGCATTAAATTCTGAGTCTGCTAGAGTATTTACATCATTTAGGCTTCTAAAAAGATACGCTTGAACAGCAACTCCTATATTTTTGGTAATACTTTTGCATTCATTTAGCAACTTAAATGTCTGGTCCGTTAATAGAGAATTTTCCATGTCAATTCTTAAAAAGTTATTTAGATCTTTTGCTCGTTGAGAAATTAATTTCAAATTTTGCAATGCTTCAGAATAAGAAATATTAAGCCCAATATGGGATGGCTTAACTGATATGGTACAGTTCAATTTCTCATCACTAATTTGTTTGTATAGATTGCAGTACTGATTAGTTATGTTCTTTGCGAAATTGCTGGAAAGCACATGTTCACCCAAAATATCTAGAGTAGCTCTGAAACCTTTTTGGTTTAGTTTTGATACATTTTTTAAAGCCTCTTGAGTAGTTTCTCCTGCTACATATGGTTTAGCAAAAGGTGTTGCAAACCATTTCGGTAGATGGGAGACTGCCTTCATAATAAAAGTATTAAATAAATTCATACAATAAATTATATGAAACGGTAATCTCAGATCAATAAAATTAAAAATATGATAAAAATTAATTACAAATATGCATGTTAAGTTTGATTTGATCTGTAAAAAATCAGAAACTAAATTAGCTAGCTAAATAGCCTTCATTAATTATAAAGTTATGTACAGAGATTTCGGAACAGTTTTACTCGCGGCTTCGGTTGCTATAGTTTTTGTTTGTGTCCCCTTGATACTTCAATGGCTCGTTGCTCCATCCAATAAAACTGCTGAGAAACTTCAGACTTATGAATGCGGTGAGGTTGTTGAAGGTTCAGCTTGGCTGCAGTTTAATGTTAGATTTTATGTAATTGCATTAATATTTCTTATTTTTGATGTAGAAGTTGTTTTTCTATTTCCATGGGCTGTTGTTTTTAAGGACATGGGAATGGTCGCTTTAGTTGAAATGGGAATTTTTCTTTCAATTCTCATCGTTGGCCTTGCCTACGTTTGGGTAAAATCGGACTTGGATTGGATTAAAAGAACTGTACGCTATGGTTCAGGAAGGTATCAAAAAATTGCAATGAGACAGGAAAAATAAATGGGGTTATTAACAAATAAATTTCAAGATAATGTAATAGTAGAGAAGTTAGATAAATTACTAAGTTGGAGTCGTTCAACTAGTCCGTGGTTTTTTCAGTTTGGCACCGCATGCTGTGCAATTGAAATGATGGCCGCTGCGGCCAGTAGACATGATATGATGAGAATTGGAGCAATCCCACGATCATCCCCTAGGCAAGCAGATGTAATGATTGTTGCTGGGACTGTTACTATGAAAATGGCAATTAGAGTCAAAAAACTCTACGAACAAATGGCTGACCCAAAATATGTTATTGCCATGGGATCTTGTGCGACCAGTGGAGGACCTTATTGGCAGCACGGTTATCATGTCCTTAAAGGAGTAGATATTGTCATTCCAGTTGATGTTTATGTTCCAGGATGCCCCCCAAGACCAGAATCCTTGATTGAAGGTATGTTAAAACTTCAGGAACAGATTCTTGAAGAGAGACCCCTTACTAGAAAAATGACATGACAGATAGTAAAGAAAAGCTTATAGCTGAGCTTGTTAATAAAGGCCTGGACGGCGATATGGATGCAGTGAACGCCTGCGAAGACAGGATGATTCGAGCTAAGGCTAAGGCAATGATTGTTAAGGTCGGGAAAGGAACTGCAGAGCGTCCACCTTTGCCGGAGGCTGTTTCATCCGTCGTTTCTGAGGTTTTGCCAAAAGAAACTGCTCCTGTTGAAGTAAATAAGAATGTAAATCAAAAAGTCAAAGATATGGTTGAGAATGAGTTTCCTGGCTCTACAATTGATGGAGATGATTTTATCCAGCTTTACCCTCAAAAATGGTTTGAAATAGCATCCTGGTTAAGAAAAGAAGAGTCTTTATTTTTCGACTCTTTGCAGTGTCAGATGGGGGTTGACATTGGAGAAGAAAATTTAGAGTCTCGATACAACCTTCATTCAATGAAACATGATCATTATGTCGAAATTAGAATAGCTGTCTCAAGGTCTAGTCCAAAAATTCCCTCTGTAGAGCAAATTTGGAGAATAGCAGATTGGTTTGAGAGGGAGACCTATGATATGCTCGGTATTGAATTTGTCGGGCATAGAGATTTGAGAAGAATTTTATTGCCAGATGATTGGGAAGGCTGGCCATTACGTAAAGATTATCAGGAGCAGGAGACCTATCACGGTATTGTTGTTCCAAAAGTGAAGGAAGGATGGGAATAGTTCGAGGTGAAGAGATGGTCCTAAATATAGGACCTCAGCATCCAGCCACTCATGGTGTGCTTAGGCTGCAAGTTAAAACTGATGGTGAAGTTGTATCTCAAATAACTCCGTACATGGGTTATTTGCACAGATGCTTTGAAAAGCATTGCGAGAATGTTACTTATGAGCAGGTGATTCCCTTTACAGATCGTTGCGATTATTTATCTTCAATGTCCATGAATTTTGGTTATGTTGTTGCTATGGAAGAGTTAATGGATATTAAAGTTAATGAAAGAGTTGAGCACATTAGAGTTACAATGGCTGAGTTACAACGCATAGCGAGTCATCTTTTGTGTACTGGTGTTTTCGGTCTTGATTTGGGTGCGTTCACTCCTTTTCTTTGGGCGTTAAGAGACCGAGAAAGAATTTTGGATTTATTCGAACTTACCTGTGGTGCTAGGTTGTTGTACAACTACATGTGGGTAGGTGGATTGAGCCATGATATCCCTAATGGTTTTGTTGAATCTACTTATGAGTTTTTGGATTATTTTGAGCCAAAAGTAGATGAACTTGAAAATATTCTTGCCCATAATAAAATATTAGTTGAGAGATCGGCCGATATAGGTGTTATGCCAAAGGACGTTGCAATTAGTTATGGAGTCACTGGGCCTAATCTTAGGGCTTCGGGTGTAAATTGGGATTTAAGAAAAAACGATCCTTACTCTATTTATGATCGTTTCGAGTTCAATGTTCCAGTAGGTGAAGGGATTAAGGGTACTGTTGGTGATTGTTGGGACAGGTTTTATGTCAGAATTCTTGAAATACGTGAAAGTGTTAAAATTATAAGGCAAGCACTTGCCAGTATGCCAAAAGATGGCGACGTGCATCAGTCACTTCCAAAGAAGCTAAGACCACCAAAAGGTTCTATCTACAGTAGAACAGAGACCCCGCGTGGTGATCTTGGATATTACATTGAAAGTGATGGGTCTCCTATACCATATCGCTTAAAAATGCGCTCTCCTGCCTTTACTGCTCTCTCTGTAATGGATGAGATAGGAGCTGGGTGGTTGCTTTCTGATGTTTTGGCTATTTTAGGTAGTCTCGACATTGTTTTGGGTGAGATTGATAGATGACTGTTGATTTTATTTACAACTTTTTGAACGATTTATTGCCGGGGTTTTTGGGCAATGATCTTCTACTTATTTTAGCAATGTTACTACCCTTTTTTGCATTATTTGGGTTCATAACCATATATGGCTTCGGCGTGATTTATGCGGAATTAAAAGTTTCTTCCTTTATTCAGGACAAAACGGGACCTATGGGTCAAGGGTATGGTTTTCATGCTGGGAAATGGGGTCTCTTGCAGCCTGTTGCAGATGGATTGCATTTATTTTTTAAAGAGGATATTATTCCAGCAACGGCGGATAGGCCTCTTTTTATACTTGCTCCATTTTTGATTTTTATAGGAATGTTTGTGGGAATAATCGCAATACCGTTTGGTGAAGCTATTATTATTAGCGACATGAATATTGGTATTTTCTATATTTTAGGAATAGGAAGTTTAGCTGTTATTGCCTTGATATTAGCTGGATGGTCATCCAATAATAAATGGGCTCTGTATGGAGGCATGCGATCTGCTGCACAGATAATTAGTTATGAAATACCAGCAGGTTTATCTTTGATTGTTGTGATTCTTTTAGCTAGCTCTTTGAGCATGCAGGAAATTATATCATACCAATCAGGAGGGATTTTTAATTGGATAATTTTTGATAATCCTTTTATGCCAATAGCATTTATTATTTTTTTTATTAGTGCTCTTGCAGAGACAAATAGAACTCCTTTTGACCTCCCGGAGTCTGAATCAGAATTAGTTGCTGGATTTGTCACAGAATACTCGGGTGCGCGTTATGCATTCTTTTTCTTAAGCGAATATGTTAACATGTTTGTTATCAGTGCAGTTGCAGCTACTGCCTTTTTAGGCGGTTGGCAAAGTCCATTTCCAAATTTTTTAAATACTCCTGCGTGGAGTGTTTTTTGGATGATCAGTAAGGCGTTCTTTTTAGTATTTGTTATGATTTGGGTAAGGTGGACAGTTCCAAGATTGCGTGTTGATCAGCTTATGCATTTGTGTTGGAAGGTATTTATTCCAATTGGTTTATTTAATATTTTTGGAGTTTCAATTTGGACAGTGTTAAGAGGTTAATCTAATGGTAAAGTATTTTGCTGATATTTACAATTCAACAACTGCAATTTTAAGCGGTATGTATTTAACAATTAATCATTTGTTTCGGGCAAAAAAAGGCATTGCAACTTTGCAGTACCCAGAAGAAAGGTGGCCAAGACCAGAGAGGACTATTGGTTTTGAACATGGTAGCTACAATGTAATTAGGTCAAGGTTGCATGTGGATATTGATGATTGTATAGGGTGCTTAAAATGTGAAAGAGCTTGTCCTGTTGATTGTATTAAAATTGAAACAGAAAAATCTCCTAATAGAGGAGAGGATATAAAAGATATTAATCACATAGGTATCACATCTAATAGTACAAAAAAAGCTCTAGTGGTAACCCGGTTTGATATTGACATGTCAGAGTGTTGTTATTGCAACCTGTGTACCTATCCTTGTCCTGAAGAATGCATTTTTATGACAGGAGGTCCTAACGAGAGCAGACATTCAATTGATTATGAATTCTCTGAACCTGAGCGCACGGATTTAATATACCATTTTTCTAAACCTGGTACGAAAGATGGATTGCAGGAAATGCTTAATAATAGAGAAGCTGAAGCTTAATAATGCCTGTAGCTGAAATTGTTTTTTGGCTTGTAGCCGCTTTTACTATTATATCTGCCTCATTCGTAGTGCTGAACAATCAATTGCTTTATTCTGCAATAGCATTGCTTTTTTCTCTTTTTGGCGTGGCTGGTCTTTATATTTTTCTATGGGCTGATTTTATTGCGGGTATTCAACTTATAGTTTATATAGGAGGGATAAATGTACTGATAATTTTTGGAATAATGCTTACGAATAAAATTTCTTCTGTGCGTCTTTCTCAGACGAATGTCCAGCAAGGAGTCGGTGCGGTAATCGCATTGTGGTTAATGATTTTAATCTCTCTTGTGATTTCTAAAACTCCCTGGTTACAAATTGAGTCCTCTGAACCCTCAGAGACTGTAAGTGTAATCGGAACTCTTCTTCTGAGTAAATACCTTCTACCATTTGAGGCAATCTCCCTATTGTTGCTTGGTGCTCTCATTGGCGCAGCTCTTTTATCGAGAGAGGCTACTTAATGGATCAGCTGAATAATTATCTTTACATATCAGCTATCCTTTTTTCGCTCGGGACTTTTGCTGTCATGACAAGAAGGAACGGTATAGCAGTCTTAATGGGTGTGGAATTGATTTTAAATGCCGCAAATATTAATTTTGTTGCATTTTCACGGTTTGGAGGCATGAATATGGATGGACATATTTTCAGTCTATTTGTTATTGTATTGGCCGCAGCTGAGGCCGCTGTGGCCCTAGCTATTGTAATTAATATTTACAACAACTTGCATACGATTAATGTTGATGACGCGGCATTGCTAAAGGAATAAAGATATGTTCATTGATTATTCCTTATATATATTATTCTTACCGTTGCTTGCTTTTGTAATACAAATATTTTTTGGTAAAAAACTTCCTAGGCAAGGTGATTGGGTTTCTATTTTAGCAATTGTATCTTCTTTAGTATTGGCTGTTATTATGTTTGCATCCATGATTTCAGGTTACGATCCTAATTTTAAGCAGGAAGCCTCGTTTACTTGGATTGATATGGGTGAATTCAAAATTAGGCTAGGTTTTCTGGTAGATAATTTGACAATTATAATGCTTTTAGTGGTCACTCTTATTTCTACATGTACTCATCTTTTTTCAACAGAATACTTAAAAGGAGACATTAGATACTCTCGTTATTTTGCTTATCTTGGTCTTTTTACCTTTTCAATGAATGGTATTGTCCTTGCTAATAATCTAATATCTATGTACATGTTTTGGGAGCTTGTAGGAGTTAGTTCGTACTTACTTATTGGTCATTGGTTTGAAAAAAAATCTGCTGCAGATGCCAGTAAAAAAGCTTTCCTTACAAATAGGGTAGGAGACATCGGCTTTTTCATTGGAATTATGCTTATTTATAATGCCATAGGTTCTTTCGCATTTGGCGATATTTTCAATGGTGTTGCTTCAGAAATGATTACTGGTACAACTCTTACTCTTGCGGGTGTTGGTTTATTTATGGGAGCAATGGGTAAATCTTCTCAATTTCCACTTCATATTTGGCTTCCCGACGCTATGGAGGGACCAACTCCTGTATCCGCTCTCATGCATGCAGCTACAATGGTTGCAGCCGGTGTTTATCTTGCTGTTAGAATTTTCCCAATTCTAACTCCAGATGCTTTATTAGTTGTAGCCTATGTAGGAGGTTTTACAGCATTATTCGCCGCTAGTATTGCTATTACGCAGAGAGATATTAAAAAAGTTTTAGCATATTCTACTGTAAGTCAGCTCGGTTATATGATTTTAGCTGTAGGTACAGGGGTTTATACTGCAGCTTTTTTTCATTTGCTAACCCATGCAATGTTTAAGGCAAACTTGTTTTATGGCTCAGGTTCAGTTATTCACTCTATGCATCATGCCTTGCATGAAAAACATGACCATGATACAGATCCCCAAGATATGATGAATATGGGAGGTTTTAGAAAAAAAATGCCTATTACGCATTGGTCTATGTTCCTTAGCACTTTAGCCATAGCTGGTGTTCCATTTTTCTCAGGATTTTTATCTAAAGATGCAATTCTTGCAGGAACGTTATCCTTCGCGCAGCACCATCCTCAACATTTTTTATTACCTGTTTTTGGCTTTGGTGCGGCCTTAATTACAGCGTTTTACATGTTCAGAATGATGTTTTTAACTTTTTACGGAAAATCGCAAATGCCTGAATTAATAGATGACATTCATGAATCTCCAAAAATAATGACTGGTCCGTTGGTTTTATTGGGAGGGCTTAGCTTTTTTATTTGGTATACCCTACCTTATTTTAATTTTATGTCTAGTCATGGTTGGTTTACAGATCTTGTTGTTCCAAAAGATTCATCGGTTCCAGGTAACCCCTCTGCAGATTATATTTCAAAAGGAGCACATCACGCCCATCACTTAGCAATGTATTTATCTATCGCAGTTGCATTTATTGGAATTTTCTTATCATGGACTTTTTATATCAAAAAATCCTTATCTGCTGAAGCTTGGTCAAAAAGATTGAGGCTCTTGTATCGTTGGAGCCAAAATAAATATTATTTTGATGAAAATTACAACAAGTATTTATATCAGCCTACGTTGCGCCTTGCAAAAAAAGTAGCTTGGGTCGATTGGGAACTTTATGATAAATATTTTATTAATGGTTTTGGTAGGCTTACAAATTTAGCAAGCAGGGTAGCTGGGAAGTTTGATTATGATGGTATTGACCAGGTGCTTGTCGATGGTACTGCTAAAATAGCTAATTTTTTAGGAAGTCTATTAAAAACGGTTCAAACAGGTAAGTTGCAAAATTATGTTTTGTATGTCACGTGCGGTTTAATCATTTTAATGATTATTCAAACATTTTAACACAAAAGGTTGAGTAGGGGAGTAAATGGATTATAATATACTGAGTTGGTTAATCTGGTTACCTATTATTGGGGTAGCGGCTATTGCATTTATACCAAGAGATAAAGTTGATTTAATAAAGATTGTTTCAGCAATTGCAACAGGTTTACAATTTTTATTGACCCTGGTCCTGTGGAATAATTTTGATTCTTCGATAGGATCGATACAATTTGAAGAAAAGTATGAGTGGATTCCGTCCTTTAATATTGAATATTATCTTGGAGTCGACGGCTTGAGTATTCCCATGGTTATTTTGACAGGGTTACTGTTTTTTATAGGTGTATTCGTTAGCTGGAATACTAAAAAGGCGGTGAAAGGATATTTTGCATTGTTCCTTTTGCTAAATACGGGTGTTATGGGTGTATTCCTTTCATTGGACTTTTTTCTTTTTTATATTTTCTGGGAAGTGATGTTACTACCGATGTATTTCCTTATAGGTATGTGGGGAGGGCCGCAAAGGGAATATGCAGCTATAAAGTTTTTCTTATATACTCTTTTTGGTTCCGTTCTTATGTTGATAGGTGTTTTAGGATTATACTTTACTTGCGGGAAGACTTTCAACATTATCGAGCTTACTCAAGTTGCTCCCGAAGCATTAAGTGGTATCCTTTGGTGGGGGATTAGCGCAATAAAGGTTATCTGGGTTCTTATATTTATTGGGTTTGCCATAAAAGTCCCTGTTTTTCCTTTCCACACGTGGCTGCCGCTTGCTCATGTTGAAGCTCCAACTGCGATTTCCGTTTTATTAGCTGGAATTCTCCTAAAATTAGGTGTTTATGGAATACTTAGAGTGAATTATGGCCTAATGCCTGATGGAGTTTATTGGTTTTCTTATGCACTAGCTTTGCTAGGGCTTGTTAATGTTGTGTGGGGAGGGCTTTGCGCTCTTGCTCAAACAGATCTAAAAAAATTAGTAGCCTATTCAAGTGTAAATCACATGGGATATTCTCTGATTGGTATGGCCGCTGTCGTGGCTGCTGGTGAATCTCACGGATTAAATATGAAAGCTGCTCAGGCTGGATTGGGTGGTGCAGTTTTTCAAATGTTTAACCATGGAACAATCTCTGCTATGCTTTTTATCTTAGTTGGAGTTATTTATGAAAGAGCCCACCATAGAGATATCGAAGGTTTTGGGGGTCTTGCTAGTCAAATGCCTGTCTACACTGGAATCACTGCCATAGCTTTTTTTGCAGGACTAGGTCTGCCGGGCCTATCCGGCTTTATTAGTGAGGCAATGTGTTTTATAGGAGCTTTCCCTGTTTATCGTTGGATCGTTATTGCTTCAACAATCGGTATTCTTCTGAATGCTGCCTATTTTTTATGGGCATTTCAGAGAGTGTTTTTTGGAAAGCTAAATGAAAAGTATTCAAACCTTCCTGAGATTAACCGTCTAGAATTGTTTACAGTAGTACCATTATTAATCATTACTCTATTTTTTGGTATCTATCCAGCTCCCTACATTGATCTTATTGCCAGTACTATGGATACTATTATCAATCATGTCGTTTCTCTTGGCTCTTACGCCAGTATGTAGTAGCAGATATGAGCAACTTTCAAAGCATATCCTTTTTTTATCCTGAGCTAATTCTGACTGTAGTCATTTTAGGCGCAATTATATACGACTTGTTTATTGATAAGTCTATTTCTGGAAGGGTTGGTTGGGTTGTCATTACTGGACTTGCATTCGTTGCCTTAGCTATTCATTTTCAAAATGGTTTAAAAACTACTACCTTATTTAGTGATGCAATTGTCTTAGATCCTTTCGCATCCTTCTTTAAGCAAATCGTTATTTTAGCAACTATACTTGTTTCTATTGTTAGTTTATCTTCTGGAGAACTAGATGAGTACAGAAAGGGAGAGTATTTCGCATTATTGGGTATCATAACTTTTGGATTATTTCTTATGGTCTCATCTATTGATTTGATTATGATATATATATCAATAGAAATTGTCTCTATTATGTCTTTTGTTTTGGCAGGTTACCTCAAGAAAAAAGCAAGATCCAATGAAGCCGCCCTTAAATATGTTGTCTACGGTGGGTTTAGCTCTGGAATTATGCTGTTTGGTTTAAGCTATATTTTTGGGCTAACGGGAAGTACGAATATATTTCAAATTCAGCAGTCAGTGACTCAACTTGACCTCGCATCTAGTACAGCTCTTACACTTGCAATCGTGATGATTTTAGCAGGATTTGGTTATAAAATTTCAGCTGTTCCATTTCATTTCTGGACTCCAGATGTTTACGAAGGCGCTCCTCTTTCAATTACAGCTTACTTATCTGTTGCTCCTAAAGCCGCAGCCTTTGCGTTAATGATTAGATTTTTTAATCAAACGTTTGCCGATGGAGGTGCTATGAATGGTCTAGACTCCATTTCGCTTACACAGCTACCATGGCCAGAAATATTAAGTATTCTTTCTGTAGCAACTATGACATTGGGGAATGTGGTCGCCTTACAACAAGAAAGCATAAAACGAATGTTAGCGTATTCTAGCATTGCCCATGCAGGATACATGCTACTTGCTATGCCTGTGATGTCAGGAGATAGTATCTATGCAATTATGATGTATTTAGTTATGTATTTGTTTATGAATTTAGGTGCATTTTTTGTTGTTATAATTGTTAAAAATAAAACAGACGGTGAATCATTTAATGACTATAAGGGTCTTGGTTGGGAGATGCCTATTGTTGGTGCTGCTATGACTCTTTTCATGGTTTCCCTAACAGGGTTACCTCCAACAGCTGGTTTTATTGGGAAATTTTATATTTTTGCATCGCTAATTAAAGGAGGCAGCACTTTCTATTGGTTAGTCATTATAGGCGGAATTAACAGTGTGGTTTCTCTATATTATTACTTAAAAGTAGTAAAATATATGTATTTTGAAGGGGAAAGAACGGATAAAATTTTGTTTCCCCCCAATACACTTTCTGGTGCTTTGATTATTACTGCTGTCCCGTCATTATTATTAGGAATTTATTGGAATCCTGTTGCTAATTGGATACAAAATTCGTTAGTATTTTTTATACAAACTTTATAAATCTGAAGAAAAAAATTGAAAAATATAGTTCTAAAAAAAGGACATAACATTAAGATGTCGGGAGTACCCTCGAATAATTCTTTTTCTAAAATTCCATGTTTGAGTGTTGCCTTAATGCCTAACCAGTTTAGAGGTGTAAAGCCAAAATTAATGGTATCCAATGGAGAAAAAGTCAAAATTGGACAAGCACTTTTTTTTGATAAAACAAAGCCGGACGTGAAATGGGCATCACCGGCAAATGGAATAATAAAAGAAATAAAATATGGTGCCAGGAGAGCTATTGAAAAAATTGAAATCTCTGTCGATGGTGATGAAGCTTTAAAAAGCGATGTTCTATCTAAAGAACAAATTAAATCTTCTGATCGAAAAACAATTTTAAGTTATGTGGTTAACTCTAATTTATTTTCATTAATTCGTCAAAGGCCATTTAATAAAGTTGCAGATCCAAATATTATTCCAAGAGATATTTTTATATCTGGATATAATACTGGTCCTTTATCAGTAGATTTAAATAAAGTCATAACTCAAGATAAAGAATCGTTCCAACTCGGGTTAACAGCGCTTAGTAAATTAACATCAGGTGAAGTATTTTTAACCTTAAAAAATAAAATGACTTTTGAGGATGCACAGATTCAAACAATTTCGGGGCCACATCCTTCTGGAAATGTTGGCGTGCAAATTCATCATACAAAGCCTCTAAGGCCTAATGATATTATTTGGACTGTGAATGCTCAGCATGTTATTACAATTGGTAGGTTGTTTAAGACCGGTTCCTATGATCCCAAAATTATTGTTTCAATTGGTGGTTCCGGAGCAAGCAAGCCAGATGTAGTGAAAACCTGGACTGGAGCAAAGATTGATTCTTTTCTTACAAATCAATCCGATGATAAGTCAGTTCGACTTATTTCAGGTGATGTTTTAACAGGTGACACTGTTAGTAATGATCATTTTATTGGATTGTACGACTCTACTATTACTATCCTAGACGACGAGGTAAAAAGACCTTTTCTTGGTATGCTGAGTTTAGGCAGCAGTAAAACAAAATATAGTCTTACAAATACGTTTTTAACTTTAACCAATTCATTATTTAATTTTACTACATCACAAAACGGTGAAAAAAGAGCTATGGTGCCAATTAACGCTTGGGAAAAAGTATTACCTATGGATATTCTTCCTAACCCTTTATATAGAGCTATTTTATCTCAAGATATCGAAGAGATGGAAAAGTTAGGAATATGGGAATGCGATGATGAGGATTTTGCATTATGCTCTTTTGCATGCCCTAGTAAAATAGATGTTGGAAAAGTCATTAGAGATGGACTTGATTTAATGGAATTAGAAGGCTAATTATGAAATGGCTTAGGAATTTACTAGATGATTTAGCACCCCATTTTGAAAGTGGGGGAAAGTTTGAAAAACTTGCTCCTGTTTTTGAGGCCACAGACACAATTTTATTTAGCACGGATGAGCGCACTGTTTCGGGTCCCCACGTTAGAGATAGTGTTGATATTAAACGTGTTATGATTCTTGTAGTCATAGCTTTGGTTCCCTGTTACATATTTGGAGCAATCAACGTTGGATATCAGAGATCTCTGACATTTGGCTATTCATCCTCTTGGATAGAAAATTTGATTACGGGAGCAATTTCAATTATACCAGTTATAGCAGTGACTTTTGCCTCTGGTGCATTTTGGGAACTGTTATTTGGAATTGTCAGAAAACATCCAATTTCAGAAGGATTTTTAGTTACATGTGCTCTTATACCTTTAACTCTACCTCCATCTATTCCTCTTTGGCAAGTTGCGGTAGCTACATCATTTGGAATTGTTATCGGTAAAGAAATTTTTGGTGGAGTCGGGATGAATATTTTCAATCCAGCATTAATGGCAAGGGCTTTTCTATATTTTACCTATCCAGTTGATATTTCAGGTGATAAAGTATGGGCTCTTGCTCCTGATGGGTACTCGGGACCTACCGCACTAAGTATTCCTGCCGGACAGACAAATGCTAATGCTCTAGATCTTTTGAATCAAGCAAGTGCTGATTTAGTATTTGATTTCTCTTGGATGAATATGTTTTTAGGCTGGATCCCAGGTTCAATAGGTGAAACTAATAAGATTATAATTATGTTTGGTGCAGGATTTTTGGTCCTAGTAGGTATAACAAGTTGGAGAGTCATGGCTGGATCTGTAATTGGATTATTTTCGATGGGATACATAATGAATTTGTTATCTCCTTACTCAAGCAATGCTATGCTTTCAATCCCCCCTCATTATCATCTAGTAATGGGAAGCTTTTTATTTGGTACAGTCTTCATGGCTACCGAGCCTGTTACCGGAGCCCATACGGATTTAGGTAGGTGGATATTTGGAATATTGGTTGGGGTTTTGACTGTAATTATTCGTAGTGTAAATCCTGCATATCCTGAAGGCATTATGTTAGCGATTCTTTTAATGAATGCCTTTGCTCCATTGATTGACTATTTTGTTGTTCAGAGTAATATTAAAAAAAGAATGGTGCGGTATGCACAGTAATAAATACACCCTTGGTTTTATGACTATTGTAGCTGTAATTCTTGGATCATTTCTATCAGTAGCCGCTGGATCTTTAAAAGAAATTCAAGAGTTGAATGTTGAAAACGACAGTAAAAAGAATATTCTATCTTGTTTAGGTTTTAAAGAAGATCCTAAAAGTCCATGGGGTCCAAATGAAATACAAAACATGTTTAATAAAAATATTACAGCTATTGTTTTGGACATTAATGGTAAAAGAACCAATCTCGATCCAAAAACCATTGATGCTGAAACAGATGAAAATAATTTTCCTATCTACATTAGTAAAGTTGATAAGGAAATCAAAGGTTATGCGATACCCATTTCAGGAAAGGGTTTGTGGTCTACTCTCTATGGATTTTTTGCTATAGAACCTGATGGAGTTACCGCAAAAGGTATTACTTTTTATGCCCATAAAGAGACTCCTGGTCTAGGAGGAGAGGTAGATAAAGCTTGGTTCCAAAATAATTTTGTAGGAAAAAAATTCATTGATGACCAAGGTGAACTGGTTGGTATTAAAGTTGTGAAAGGAAAGGCAGACCCAACCAGTAATTATGAAGTTGATGGTATTTCTGGTGCTACCATTACTAGTAAAGGATTAGAATCATTCCTTGTAGACGACCTTAGGAAATATGAATCTTTTTTAAAAAATGTCAGACAAGGATAATAGTAGTGGATTTCTTAGATAAAAAATCAAAAGTAGCTTTAACTGATCCATTAATGAAAAATAATCCAATTAGTTTGCAAGTATTAGGAATTTGTTCTGCGCTCGCAGTAACAGTTCAATTAAATACAGCTGTAGTTATGACCCTCGCAGTTGTGGCTGTTTTATCCGTTTCTAATACAGTAATTTCATTGTTAAGGACTATGATACCTGGTAAGGTAAGGATCATTGTCCAATTATCTGTTATTGCTACTTTAGTTATTTTGACTGATCAGATTTTACAAGCCTACATGTATGATATTAGTAAACAGCTTTCTGTGTTTGTAGCATTGATTATTACTAATTGCATTGTTATGGGTAGGGCCGAAGCTTTTGCAATGCAAAACACACCTGGAAAATCGTTTCTAGATGGACTAGGTAATGGTCTTGGTTATGGTGGTATTTTAATTTCAGTTGCTTTTTTTAGAGAGTTATTGGGTAATGGATCTATTTACGGATATACAGTGATTCCAGAATCGCTTTATGCCGCAGGCTATCAAAACATGGGTATCATGGTTTTATCTCCTGGAGCATTTATTATCTTAGGTCTTATAGTATGGGTTCATCGTATCGCTAGTGGGGTGGAAGAGGACTAAAAGAATGGAACATTATATTAGTATACTTACTAAAGCAATTTTTATTGAAAATATATTGCTAGCATACTTTTTAGGCATGTGCTCCTTTCTTGCAATATCTAAGAAAGTTGATACATCCATTGGTCTTGGATTTGCAGTAATTTTTGTATTAACGATAACAGCTCCTGCCAATTGGGCCATTCATAATTTTCTGCTTAAAGAAGGTGCACTATCTTGGATTAATGCTGATTTTGGCATTGATGGTAATAATGTAATTGATCTAAGTTTCCTAAATAGTATAATTTTTATAGCTGTTATTGCAGCTATGGTACAACTAGTAGAAATGACTTTAGATAAATTTGCTCCAAAATTATACATTAGTTTGGGAATTTTCCTTCCTTTGATTGCTGTGAATTGTGCAATTCTAGGTGGGTCTATGTTTTTAGTTGAAAGAAATTATACATTTGTTGAATCTACTGTGTATGGTTTTGGATCAGGAATTGGTTTTTTTCTAGCTATTGCTTCCATGGCGGCAATTCGGCATAGAATTAGGTATTCTAATGTGCCTCCTCAGCTTAGAGGTGTAGGAATTACCATGTTGTTAACCGGCCTAGTCTCAATGGCGTTCATGGCTTTTTCAGGAATCGATCTATAATGGAACAAATTTTTCTTAGTATTTTAGTTTTTACAGGACTCGTTCTAGTCCTTGTCTCTATTTTAAACTTCGCAGAAAGTAAGCTACTTCCTCAAGGAGATATTAGGATTAATATCAACGGTGAAAATGATAAAGATATTGTAACTAAGCCAGGGGGTACCTTGCTCACAGCATTAGCGGGCCAGTCCGTTTTCTTACCTTCTGCTTGCGGTGGAGGTGGAACATGCGCAATGTGTGAATGTCAAGTACTTGAGGGCGGTGGGGATATTCTACCAACTGAAACAGGGCATATCAACAGGACGAAAGCTAAAGATAATTGGCGATTAGCATGTCAGGTAAAAATTAAAGAGAATATGAAGATTAAAGTTCCTGATGAAATTTTCAGTATTCAAAAATGGGAAGCAACAGTAGAATCAAACAATAATGTGGCAACATTTATTAAAGAACTTGTTCTAAACTTACCCGAAGGTGAGAATTTAAATTTTCAAGCAGGTGGGTACATACAAATTGATATTCCTGAATATCATAACTTAAAGTTTAGTGGATTTGATGTCGAAAATGAATACCATCCAGATTGGGATCAATATAAAATTTGGGATTTAGTAGCAAACAATGAAGAGCCTGTTTTTAGAGCCTATTCAATGGCAAACCATCCCGCAGAAGGCAATAGAGTTATGCTTAATGTTAGGATAGCCACTCCGCCACCTCCTTTGTGGAATGAAGCACCTCCAGGATTAGCCTCTTCATATATCTTTAATTTGAAACCTGGTGATAAGGTAATAGTCTCTGGTCCCTACGGAGAGTTTTTTATTAAAGATACTGACAGGGAAATGGTTTATATTGGCGGTGGAGCGGGTATGGCACCAATGAGATCTCATCTTTTTCATTTGTTTCATACTTTAAAAACCGGAAGAAAAGTTTCTTTTTGGTATGGTGCCCGATCTGTTAGAGAAATGTTTTATGACGATCAATTCAAAGAAATTGAAAAACAATTTCCAAATTTTTCTTACAATGTAGCTCTTTCGGAGCCGATGAAAGAAGATAATTGGAAAGGATCTACCGGCTTTATTCATCAAGTCCTTCACGATCAATACCTTAAAGATCATGAAGATCCTACTGAACTTGAGTATTATATGTGCGGCCCTCCTCCTATGATTAATGCTTGTGACAACATGCTTGATAGTTTAGGAGTAGAAAAAGAAATGATAGCATACGACAGCTTTGGATAAATCTTTTATTTTTAAATTTTTCATAAAAACCCAACTTTTGTTGGGTTTTTTATTATTCTGTTTCAATTGTAGCACTCATACTACTCAATTCTCATTTAATGGAGAAACAATGGGTACTACATACAATATAAAAATAGTCACTGATAAATATATTAATAGTGATGAACTAAAAGCTTCAATCGATTCTATACTGGTTGATTTTAACTTGCAAATGTCAACATGGGACCCCAAAAGTGAAATTTCAACCTTCAACAGGTGGAACTCATTAGATTCCTTTAAAGTTTCTAAGTACTTTTATATCGTTGTAAAAGAAGCATTAGCTATTTCTGAAAAATCACAGGGAATGTTTGATATTACAGTTTTTGATTTGCTTTCTCTTTGGGGTTTTGGTCCAAATCCAAAATCAGGAATTCCAGAAAAAAATAAAATTGATTCTGTTTTGGCATATACAGGGTTTCAATTTTTAAGTGCAGAAAAAAATAGTCTTATAAAAAAACATAAAAAGACCCGAATTGATTTAAATGCAATTGCCAAAGGATATGGAGTAGATATTATTTTTAATTACGTTAAATCTTTAGGTTATGAAAATATTTTTGTTGAAATTGGTGGTGAAGTGAGGTTTTCTGGACATAATAGGAATCTTGACAAATGGACCATTGGACTTGAGAACCCTCCATCAAGCTTAGGTATTGCTCAAGAACCTTTCTTTGGAATATTTGAAGGAGAATCTGGTGCTGTGGCTACCTCAGCAAATTATAGAAATTTTGTTGATCTTGATGGAACGATTCTAGGACACACAATTAATCCAAAAACAGGGTTTCCTGTTCAAACAAATGTCTTATCTGTATCAGTTATTGCTGAAACATGCATGGAGGCTGATGCCTGGGCTACAGCTTTGATGTCTTTACCTTATGAAGATGGTCTAAAAATTTTAGATAATTTTAAAAATATCTGGGCAACCTGGTTATTAAAAACTAGCGAGGAAACCAGAGTAATTACAAAAAAAGGTAATTTTAGGATTATTGAACCTATTTTTGAGATGAAGAAGTTTTAACTTATTGTACTTTCATTATCACATCTATTAGGATCATTTCCGCATATAGAGCAGTTACCCTCTGCGGATAAACCCCCGCATGACCCAGTTAGTGGTTTTCGGTTGAAAATAACGCCGATTGACATTCCTGCGATGGCTAATATTAAAATAAAAACACCTAAAAAGATTTCCATTACCAAAATTAAACTTATTTTAGCATAGTTTTTATATATAATATTGACCGATCGTGTTTTTACATTAACAAGTAAAAGAGTAATTTTATTACTTATTTTTAGGAGAATAATTGCAATGATAAAAAATTACAAAATATTTTTATTATTTCTATTCATATTGCCTGTGACTATTTTCGCTGGGGCAAAGGGTGCTCCTCACCTTAATGGCCAAGACCTGGCTATTTTTTGGGTTCTTCCCTTTGTCGGTATTTTATTATCAATTGCAGTCTTCCCTTTGGTTGCTGAACACTTTTGGCACCATAACTTCGGAAAAATTTCTTTATTTTGGGCATTGTTATTGATAATTCCTTTTTCAATTTCTCAAGGATTATCGATCACATTGTACGAATTATTGCATGTTGGTTTACTTGAATATGTACCATTTTTAATTTTATTATTATCATTATATACTATTTCTGGTGGAGTACAATTGAAAGGATCTTTAGTTGGAACACCTACTCTTAACACTATTATTATTTTTATTGGTACCTCACTTGCTAGTTGGATGGGTACTACCGGTGCAGCAATGCTTTTAATTCGTCCTCTAATAAGAGCGAATCAACATAGAAAAAACAAAGTACATATTATTGTTTTTTTCATTTTTCTGGTTGCAAATATAGGTGGCTCGCTAACTCCTCTTGGAGATCCACCATTGTTTCTGGGCTTTTTGAAGGGAGTGGATTTTTTTTGGACTACCTCGGCAATGTTCCTGCCCATGCTATTTATGGTTGTATCACTTTTGATAATATTTTTTGGCGTTGATACATATTTTTACAGCAAAGAATTACCGCATGGGAATGCTGATACAGAAAATGAAAAATTAGGTTTGGAAGGATCTTTTAATCTTCTCCTTTTGGCTGGTGTTGTGGGTGGGGTATTATTGTCAGGTTTCTGGAAACCGCATATTCACATAAACATTTACTATGTGCATGTAGAATTACAAAACATTGTTCGAGATGTTCTTCTTCTTTCCTTGACCTACTTAAGTTGGACCATGACACCAATGCAAATTAGAGAAGCCAATGAATATACTTGGTTCCCTATAGAAGAAGTAGGAAAGTTATTTGCTGGTATATTTGTTACAATTATTCCGGCAATTGCTATCCTTAAGGCTGGCACTAATGGTGCGTTGGCATCTGTTGTTTCCTCAGTATCAGATAGTTCAGGAGAGCCTATAAATTTTATGTATTTTTGGTTGACAGGTATCTTATCTAGTTTTTTAGATAATGCTCCTACATATTTAGTATTCTTTAACACTGCTGGAGGAGATCCTTCAGTTCTAATGGGTGACATGTATCAAACTTTATTGGCTATATCTGCCGGCGCTGTTTTCATGGGTGCGAATTCCTATATTGGTAATGCTCCTAACTTTATGGTAAAGGCAATTGCTGAATCGTCTGATATTAAAATGCCAAGTTTCTTTGGATACATAATAAAATGGTCGCTTCCTATTTTAGTCCCACTTTTTATAATTGTAACCTGGATTTTCTTCTAATGAGAATAACAAAAGTTACAACTAAGACTGGAGATGCAGGACAGACAGGCCTAGGTAACGGGGAACGTGTCTCTAAAAATAGTCTTAGAATTCATGCGATGGGTTCGGTAGATAAATTAAATTCCATAATAGGGTGGACAAGAATTGAATCAAATAAGCAATCTGATAGAGCTCTTGAAGAAATTCAACAGGACTTATTTAATTTAGGAGGTGAATTAGCAATTCCCGATTTAGAATTAAATTTGTTAAAAAATTCTAGGGTTGACTGGCTAGATTCAAAAACAGAGAAAATTAATTCTTTGTTACCGCCACTTAACGAATTTATTCTCCCAGGGGGATCTGAATTTACTTCTCGGGTCCATATTGCTAGATCAGAATGCAGAGATGCTGAAAGAGATGTCATAGCTCTTAGTGAAAATGAGTATGTTCCAGATAATCATAAAAAATATATCAATAGGTTATCTGATTTTCTCTTTGTTTTAGCTAGAATAGAAAACTTTCAAAAAGGTAAAAAAGAAATTGTCTGGGACTATAAATAATTTAAACTTTAATAATACCTCTATTGATTGGCGACTAGTCGATGAAATCATTTCTTCATGTAAAAAAATTGTATTGACAACTCATGAGAATCCTGATGGAGACGGTTTGGGTGCAGAGGTTGGACTTTACTATCATTTGCTTGAAGAAAAGAAAGATATTAAGATAATTAATTATTCCTCGTTACCGAGAGCGTATAACTTCTTAAACAGACATAAAATTTTTGAAACTTACAATAATAGTGAGCATGATGATTGGTTAAAATCTGTTGATCTGGCTATTATTTTTGATGTGGGAGATTATTCTAGAACAAGAAGTGTTAAAACCGCTTTAGATCAATGGAGTATTGCTACAATGAATATTGATCATCATCCTCACCCTGAAAAGCATCCATTCACCCATAATTTAGTAGATTTGAGTGCAGCTGCTACAGGTTGCATGGTTTATGATTATTTAAAAGTAGCAAGAAAAAATGCTATCAGCAAAGATAGTATCTTAGGTATTTATACAGCGGTAATGACTGACACAGGGTGCTTTAAACATAGTAACACCGATAAAAAATGCCATGAAATAGCCATTGAGTCAATAAAAAATGGAATTGAAACAAATATAGTTTATCAACATATTTATGAAAATAGTTCCAGGGAAAAGATGCGTCTTTTAGGTGATTTTCTTTCCAATTTACACTATGAGCTTAATGGAGAATTTGCTTGGTTTGCAATAAGTCAAAAAATGTTGAAAAATGCGAATGCAAACAAATCTGATGTTGAAGGATTTACAGATATTGTCCGTTCTATAGCGGGTGTTGAAGTCGCTGTTATGGTTTTTGAAACTGCTGAAAAAAAATGTAGAGTAAATTTTAGATCGAAGGGGAAGTATAAAATTAATGATATTGCTAAAGCGATTGGAGGTGGTGGACATGCATTTGCTTCTGGTGCAATGATAGATTCAAATCTTAACGAAACTACTGAGAAGGTTATATCTACAACAAAAATTTTTCTAAAAAAAAAATTGGAGTATTTTAAAAGTAAATGAAAATACTGATAGCAAAGGATGCAGGATATTGTTTTGGAGTGCGAGATGCCGTTAACCTGGCTTATGATACTGCTAATGATAAGGGGGATGTCTACATGCTTGGAACGATTGTTCACAATGAACGTGTCATTGAAAACCTTGATAAAGCTGGAGCTAAAGTAGTCGAAAAAATTGAGCAGGTTCCTGATGGGAAAACCTTACTCTTTCGTGCTCATGGCACTGCGCCTGAACTTTGGAAGGAAGCAAGAAAGAAAAACATAAACTTAGTGGATGGTACCTGTCCACTGGTAACTGAAATACACCATGAAATTAAATTACTTGAAAAAGAAGGAAGGAAAACAATCATTATTGGCGATCACGGTCATGATGAAGTTGTTGCAATAGCCGCGCAGGTAGAAAAGCCAATTATTATTGCAAATATTGATGAAGCTAAACAAATGCGAAAGGTAAAAAGAGCAGGTATCGTAAGTCAGTCAACTCAAATGATTGAAAACGTACAAGAAATTATTAATGTTTTGATGCAGAAAGTTTATGACCTTCGATTTATCAATACAATTTGTTTTCCTACAAGAAGAAACCATGAACAAATCAAAGAATTAGCTCTACAGTGTGATGTAATGATTGTTATAGGGTCATATACCAGCGCAAATTCTAAAAGGCTTACACAACTTTCCCTTGAGCGGAACAAACGTTCATATCAAGTTACTTCTTCTTCAGATCTAAAGGAAAAAATGTTTGATAATTGTAATTCAGTAGGTATTTCTGCTGGTGCTTCCACACCAGATGAAATCATACAAGCAGTAGTAAATAAAATTAAAAAAATTGGTAAAAATACAGAAGGAGCCATTATATATGAGTAATAATAATTTTGAAATAAAAGTAGGATTGGCAGAGATGTTAAAAGGCGGAGTAATTATGGATGTAACAAATGTTGATCAAGCAAAAATTGCTGAAGATTCTGGAGCCTGTGCAGTTATGGCGCTGGAGAGAATACCTTCAGATATCAGGAAAGACGGTGGAATAGCTAGAATGAGCGATCCTGAAATGATTTTAGGTATTCAAAACGCTGTGTCCATACCTGTTATGGCTAAATGCAGAATTGGTCATTTCGCTGAGGCTCAAGTTTTAGAGACTTTAGAGGTGGATTTCATTGATGAAAGTGAGGTTTTGACCCCAGCAGATGAGCATAATCATGTATGGAAACATGACTTTAAAATACCATTTGTGTGTGGATGTAGGAATCTTGGAGAGGCTCTACGTAGAATAGCTGAAGGCGCAGCGATGATAAGAACAAAAGGAGAAGCAGGAAGTGGAAATATTGTAGAAGCTGTTAGACATATGAGAACTGTAATGACTGACATTAAACGTGTTATTAGGTTAGATAAAGAAGAAATTGTAGCTGAAGCAAAAAATATCGGTGCTCCTGTTTCTCTTGTACAGCAAGTTGCAAAAATAGGTAAGCTGCCTGTTCCAAATTTTGCAGCTGGGGGTATAGCTACTCCTGCGGATGCATCCTTAATGATGCAACTTGGAGCAGAGACAGTTTTTGTAGGTTCAGGAATTTTTAAGAGTGATGATCCAGCGGCACGAGCAAAAGCAGTAGTGGAAGCTACTACACACTATCAAAATAGTGACATAGTTGCTAAGGCAAGTAAAGGTCTTAAAAAGGCTATGAAAGGTTTAGATATGTCAGAAATCGCTGAAGAAGATAGATTGCAAGAAAGGGGTTGGTAATAAAAATAGGTGTATTAGAGTTGCAGGGTGGATATGCATTACATCACAAACTTCTTAAAAAAATTGGCTTAAGTTCTTTATCGGTTAAATCCAGTAATGATTTAAAACAATCTGATGGGCTAATTATACCTGGTGGAGAATCAACTACTCTTTCATTGCTTATGAAAAAATATAATTTAAGAGAATCAATAATCCAATTTGCCAAGCATAATCCTGTTTTAGGGACTTGCGCTGGGTTAATTCTTATGAGTAAAGATGTTGATGACGCAAGAGTTGAGCCTCTTGGTTTATTTGATTTGTCCGTTTCACGCAATGCATATGGCAGTCAAATACATTCTTCAAAAAAAAGAATTTATTTTCAACATAAGCAAACTGAACAGATAGAATTATATTCAACATTTATTAGAGCACCAAAAATTAAATATTTTGGGGAAAATATTAAGATAGTTGCAAAGCGAAAAAATTTTCCAGTGGCTATTTTTACGAAACATTTGTTAGGTCTATCATTTCATCCAGAAATTGATGGAATTGAAATTTTTCACAAGATGATGTTTGACAAAACTAGTAAATTTTATTACGAGAACTAAAATAAGATCATGCAGCTTAAATTTCTTTCTAAAATAAATTCGCCGAAAGATATTCGGGGATATAGTAATGATGAATTGTTGGAACTTTGTAAAGAAATCCGTTCGTATACAATTGACACAATAACTGAAATAGGTGGTCATTTAGCACCAACTTTAGGGGTTGTAGAGTTGTCTGTGGCTCTTCATCATGTTTTTGATACACCTAGAGATAAACTTGTATGGGATGTTGGGCATCAAGGATATGCACATAAACTACTCACTGGAAGATTTAATGATTTCAAGACAATTAGGAAGTATAATGGTCTAAGTGGATTTTTAAAAAGATCTGAGAGCGAGTATGATGTAATTGGAGCCGGTCATGCTTCTACTTCTATTTCAGCCGCTCTTGGTATAGCAGAGGCTCGAAAACAAAAAGATGAAAACTACAGAGTTGCAGCTATTATTGGAGACGGATCAATGACAGGAGGACTTGCATTTGAGGGTATAAATAATGCAGGCCATCTTGGCAAACAATTTTTAGTTATCTTAAATGATAATGAAATGTCAATAAGTCCAAATGTTGGTGCTATTTCAAGGTATTTTACTCGTTTAATATCAAACCCACTTTACAATAGAGTTCGGAATGAATTTTGGGATATGACTGGAAAACTTCCTGTAGCTAGAAGTAAGACCAGAACATTAATAAAGAAAATAGAAGAAAGTTTAAAAAGTTTAATAGTACCAGGAATTTTATTTGATGAATTGGGATTCCGGTACTTTGGTCCAATTGATGGACACGACTTAAGCGAAGTAGTTAATACTTTAAATAATATTAAAGATATTCAAAATCCCGTCCTACTTCACATTTTAACAAAAAAAGGGAAGGGAATGGTATCGTTAGATATGGAAACCGGTGAATATCATGATGATGCTGTTAAGTTTCATGCAGTTAAGGCTGGTAGTAATCAGGATGGACAGGGTAATATCAAAAAAGAAAATATCGTAGAAAAATCATCCCCCCCAATTTTTCAAGATGTTTTCGGTAAGCTAGTTTGTGAAATAGCTCAAAATCGAAAAGACACAGTATGTATTACCGCCGCTATGAGAGAAGGTACTGGTCTAGTTCCGTATTCAAAAATGTATCCTAATAGGTACTATGATGTAGGTATTGCAGAGGGTCATGCTGTAACCTTTGCCTCTGGATTAGCATCACAGGGAATTAGACCTATTGTCGCAATCTACTCAACATTTTTACAAAGAGCATATGATCATATCATACATGACTGTGCTATTCAACATTTGCCAGTAATCTTTTGTCTTGATCGATCAGGAATAGCGGGAGAAGATGGGCCGACTCATCATGGTTCCTTAGATCTTTCATACCTTCGATGCATACAAGATTTAATTTTAACTGCTCCAAAAAATGGAAATGAATTCAGAAATTTATTACATACTGCATTAAATATTTCTGATAAACCATTCGCGATTAGATATCCAAAAGCGAGTTCTATTGAATTTGATGAATCTGGTCAAATGGAGTTGCTCCCAATTGGATCATGGGAGGTATGTAAAGAAGGTATAGATGGTACAATTCTAGCTGTTGGGCCAATGGTTTATAATGCATTGGATGTTTCTAAAAAACTTGATTCAATTGGCTTTAATCTTGAAGTAGTAAACTGTAGATTTATTAAACCGATGGATACTTCATATTTGAAGAGTGCTGTATCCAAATTTTCAAATTTTATAACTTTAGAAGAAAGTAATACTACGGGTGGCTTAGGAGATGGAGTTTCAAGTTGGCTTTTGGAGAATAATTTTAAAGGAAAATTAAAGCGAATTGGATTACCAGATTCATTTGTTCAGCATGGCTCAAGAGCTGAAATTTTAAAGAGTGTTGGTTTAGATAATGAAACTTTATTTGAAAGTATAAAGCTTATATTTAATTCTAATTAACAGTTATATTTGTTTTTTATTTTATAATTTGCTTATAATTACTTTTTTAAATATATTGAATGATTCCTTTATGATCTTGCAGAAAAGATGAGCAGCCAATTAGAATTATTCCAAGAAAGCTATAAAAAGTGGAATAATGAAATAAAATCTTCAAAAAAAAGAAACTTCGATTTTGACACTTTGTCAGGACAGTGTCAAGATACTTGTTATTTCCCCTCCAACCCATCTGGTGATTATCTTGATAAGCTTGGTTTCCCTGGGCAATTCCCATATACTCGAGGGGTTCATTCCAATTTATACAGGGGGAAACTGTGGACTATGCGTCAATTTGCAGGTTTTGGGACGCCGCAAGAGACCAATAAAAGGTTTAAGCAGTTACTAAAAAAAGGTCAGACTGGATTATCTGTTGCTTATGATATGCCAACATTAATGGGATATGACCCAGATCATTCTTTATCTAAGGGAGAAATAGGTAAATGCGGGGTAAGTGTATTTTCTTTGCCTGAGATGCAAAAGCTCTTTCAAGGTATAAATTTAAAAGAAATCACTGTGTCACAAACTATTAATGGCCCTGCTATTGTTTTGTTAGCTTTTTATATTGCTGCTGGTGAAGAAGAGGGTATAGTTCCTTCTGAATTAAAAGGAACACTTCAGAATGATATCCTAAAAGAATTTACTGCGCAAAAAGAGTGGATTTTTGCTCCTGAACCGTCAATGAGATTAATTACAGATATGTTATCCTATTGTACTAATTTTATGCCGCATTACAATACTATATCAATTAGTGGCTACCATATAAGGGAGGCTGGTTCCACTGCTATCCAAGAGTTAGCATTCACGTTAGCAGATGGGTTTACCTATCTTGATTATGGTATCAAAGCAGGGATTGAAGTCGATGACTTTGCTCCAAGGTTATCATTTTTTTTTAATTCGCATCTTGACTTTTTTGAAGAAATTGCCAAATTTAGAGCAGCAAGACGTATTTGGGCTAAAAGATTAAAATTTAAATATAAAGCCAAAAATGAAAAGTCATGGAAACTTCGTTTTCACACCCAAACTGCTGGATGTAGCTTAACTGCTCAGCAACCTGAAAATAATATTGCTCGAACTGGTTTTCAGGCACTTGCTGCAGTGTTAGGTGGTACTCAAAGCTTGCATACAAATGCTATGGATGAAACACTTGCTTTACCCACCGAAAAATCAGCTGAGGTTGCTTTAAGAACACAACAATTAATTGCATATGAAACAGGTGCCGCTAGTGTAGTTGACCCATTAGGTGGATCGTGGTATCTAGAGCATTTAACGGATAAAATAGAGCAGGATGTAGAAAATTATTTTTTAGAAATTGAAAGTTTAGGAGGGGTGATTTCAGCAATCGAAGATGGTTTTTTTCAAAGAGAAATTTCTAGATCAGCCTCTGAATATCAAGCTAAAGTTGATGAATTGAGAAGAATCGTAGTAGGCGTTAATAAGTTTAAGAACAAACATGATGAAATTGATATTCCTATTCTCAATTTAAATGAAGATGCTGGGGCATATCAAATTAATCAATTAAAAATATTGAAAAAGAAGAGAAGTCAAACAAATGTAAATTCAGTATTAGAGAAAATTACAAATGCTTGTAAAAATAAAGACAACTTAATGCCATTTATTATTGCAGCGGCTAAAGAACATGCTACAATCGGAGAAATAATTAAGGCAATGAAAAATGAGTTTGGAGAATGGCAAGAAACTACAGGTTTTTGAGTAAAGAGAGATAGTCGTTGCAACGTAAAATAATACATATTATAGGTACGAGCACTGTAGGTGAACCGTTGATTGGTTTACTTTGTGATTACCAAAAACAATTGGGTATTGACGAAGTTACTTTTTCGAAAAATTCTCTTTCAAAGTATGATCGGTCAAAAGTTTTAGATCTAGTAGAAAGAGGGGCTAGGTTATGTGTGAAAGATGGTTTAGAAAAAAAATTTAAAAAATTTGGTATGGATCCAGATTTAGAATCAATAGAAGCTATTAATAGGGCAATGGTGGTCATTGATTGCACGCCTAGAGGCGTTGGTATTGAAAATAAGAATGAATTTTACTTAAAGCTTCAAAATAATGTTAAAGGCTTTTTAGCGCAAGGGAGTGAGGAAGGATTTGGGAAAAAATACGCAAGGGGAATAAATGATAAAGCACTTTCACCAAAAGATAAATTTATTCAAGTTGTATCATGTAACACGCATAACATTTCTAGTATAACTAATACTATTGGTATTTCTTCGGATCCAGAAAATTTAATCGAAGGTAAATATGTATGTATTCGACGTGCAAATGATATCAGCCAGCTTTCTAATTTTATTCCCTCACCTCAGGTTAATCTTCATGCTGATGATAATTATGGATCGTATCATGCTGCAGATGCAGCAAGTTTGTTTTCTACTTTAGGTCTTGATTTAAATTTATTTTCTTCAGCAATGAAAGTTAACAGTCAATATATGCATGTTTTATGGTTTAATTTAAAAGTCAAAGAGCCTACCACTTTAAATGAAGTAAAAGAAAAGTTGTTCAACAGTAAGTTTATTTCTTTGACAAATAAAGATCTTACAAGCAGTGTTTTTTCTTTTGGAAGAGATCATGGTCACTTTGGTCGTATAATGAACCAAAGTGTAGTTGTAGAACAAACACTTCATGTAAGAAATGATCATGAAATAACAGGTTTTTGTTTTACTCCTCAAGATGGGAACTCTATTTTAAGTTCGATTTCTGCCGCTGAATGGTTCTTGTATCCACATTCATATGAAGATAAAATCCAATGTTTATCAAGGTTGTTTTTCAATACGATATAAGTTTAATAATTTATTTTTTAGAGTTAATGCATTCCAATAATTAGCTAATAAGGAACGTATTTGTATAAAAAAACAATTTTAGAAGATCCTTTTACAAAGTTGTTCAAAAAAGCACTTTTTTCTCTTAGTTACTTGAAAAAAAATGATAAAATCATTGTATCTGCATCAGGAGGACTAGACTCAACTGCTCTTTTGTTTCTTTTACATTCAATTAATAAATATAAAGTTATAGTTGCTCATGTTGACCATGCAATTAGGGAAGATAGTATTAAAGATAAGATGTTTGTTAAAAGTTTGTGCATGGATCTCAAAATCCAATTTTTTTCTAAAACACTTAATCCTAATTCTAAAAATAAAAAAGATAGCCCCGAGGAATGGGCAAGGGAAAAAAGATATGAATATCTTAGAAATCTCTGCAAAAAAACAAATAGCGATTGGATAATGACAGGTCATCATTGCAATGATAATGCAGAAACTGTTTTAATGAACTTATCCCGGCAAGCAGGTGTCACCGGGCTATCAGGGATACCCCAAAAAAATGGGAAAATAATTAGACCATTTCTTTCTTTTGATAAAAAAGCTTTGTGTGATTTTGTTGAAAGAGTTGGTCTTTCTTTTAAAAATGACTCTACAAATTACGATTTATCAATTCCTAGAAATTTCATACGAAAAAAAGTGATCAAGCCATGGGTTTTAAAAGTACCTTCTTTAATAAAAGGTATTTATAAGTCTACACAATTTTTCAATGAATGGAAGCAATCATTAGATCATGTTCTAATAAAATTTATTATCAGCAAACTAAATATTTCGAATGAGCGAATCGATATTCCATTAGATTTAATAAATGATTTGCCGAATCTTGGAAAAATGAGATTGATTCAATTATTATTTGCTCAAGAAAAGAAACTGTGGTCTAAACATGATTTAAAAATGTTGGAACAATTTCTGAATACATTTTCTGTTGGAAAAACTTTTAGTCTTATAAATCAATGGTTGCTTTTGCATGATAGGGGATTAATAATTGCAAAGAAAAATATAAGGACGGAATCAACTTATGCAACTTATATAAGACCAAACAAATCAGTTCTTTTTTGTAATATGATTTATCATATATCTATTAATGAGCCAAAAGCTAGTTTCTCAAATACTAATAACCAAGAATTAGTTGATTGGTCTAAATTCAAAAATAAAAGGCTCCAAATAAGAATGTGGACTGAGGGAGATGTTTTTCAACCATTGGGAATGAAAAACAAAAAGAAAATCAGTGACTTCCTAATTAATGAAAAAGTAGATAGAATTTCAAAAAAAACTCAAAGTGTTCTAACTGTTGATGGAGATATTGCCTGGGTATGCGGCATTAGAATATCTGAATGGGCTAAGATTACTCAGCATACAAAAGAAAAAGCTTTACTAACATTTACACCTGCTAAAAGACGATGAATAATTTAAATACATTGAAAATCAAAATTTCATCAAAACAAATTAAAGCAAAAGTAGAACAATTGGGCCGCGAATTATCAGATGAATATAAACAGGAAAATCCTATTTTTATTGGAGTGTTAAATGGAAGCTTTATCTTCTTATCTGATTTGATCAGAGCATTGTCTATTGAATGTGAAATATCTTTTCTTGAATTGAAAAGCTATGATGGTAAAGAATCAAGAGGAAGTGTAGATATAATTAAGGATTTAAATATTAATTTAAAAAACAGACACATTGTTATAGTGGAAGACATAATTGAAACAGGAAATACTCTAAAGTATCTCCTAAATAAGATGGAGAAAATTCCTACAAAATCAATAAAAATAGTCACCCTATTGGTTAAAGATACATACAGGCCTTTTGAATTTACAATTGATCATATTGGGTTTGAAATTTCTCAGGAATTTGTTGTAGGATATGGCTTAGATTATAATGAAAGATTTAGGCATTTAGATAGTATTTACGTTCTGGAATAATTATTATATTACAAACTTTCGGTATCCTAATAACTTTTTAATGTTTTTAAAGAGTTTACAATAGAATTTAAGTGTTTGTGTTTTGTCAGTCTCGTTTACTGTTTATCTGCCAAAATTTACTAGTATAATTTTTGGTATAATAATTGTAACTCTTGTGTTTCACATTAAAATTTAAGGTTCGGAGACAGTCATGAATGACAAGTTGAATAAAAACAATCTAAATAAAAGTCAAAATAAAAAACGTAGCAAACATGGAAATAATTTTGAGCCTGATAATTTTAACTGGAAAAGAGCCGGAAAAACTAGTTTTATATGGATGGCCATTATTTTGGGTGCAGTTTATGTTTCGGGATTATTAACTGATGTAGGCAAACAGGAACTAGAGATTGAATACACAGAATATAAAAAATATTTAGAAAATGGAGATATTGCTAAAGGTGTGATAATGGGAGATGTTTTCCATGGTGAATTCAAAGTTCCCAAGATGTTAGATTCTCAATATGGAAATAAGATAGATGGGGTTTCGCATTTTAAATTGACTCTACCTTTCATTGATAGAGCTATTACAGAAGAGTGGGATGAAGCTAATATCCAATATACTTTTAAAGAAAAGACAATTGATTGGACAGGCTATTTACTTAATATGTTACCATGGATATTACTAATCGGATTTTGGTTTTTTATGATAAGAAGAATGCAAGGTGGATCTGGAGGTGTTGGAGGCATTTTTAAATTTGGAAAGAGTCGGGCTGCTTTATGGACTTCTGATCAACCCAGAGTAACTTTTAAAGATGTTGCTGGATGCGAAGAAGCAAAAGAAGAGTTGAAGGAAGTAATTGACTTTTTGAAAAGTCCAAAAAGATTCCAAAAGTTGGGTGCTACCGTTCCCAAAGGAGCACTTTTAGTAGGTCCCCCTGGAACTGGAAAAACCTTACTTGCCCGAGCAGTAGCTGGCGAAGCCGCGGTGCCTTTTTATAGCTTGAGTGGAGCTGATTTTGTTGAGATGTTTGTTGGAGTTGGAGCCTCAAGAGTTAGAGATCTTTTTGAGCAGGCAAAAAAGAGTTCACCTTGTATTATTTTTATTGATGAAATGGATGCTGTTGGTCGTCAAAGAGGTGCAGGTATTGGAGGTGGGCATGATGAAAGAGAACAAACCTTGAATGCGCTCCTAGTAGAAATGGATGGTTTTGACAATTCGCAAAATGTTATTGTTGTTGCAGCCACAAATAGACCTGACGTATTGGATCCAGCGTTGTTGAGGCCAGGTAGGTTTGACAGGCAAATAGTAGTAGACGTTCCGGATATTAAAGGTAGGTTGGGTATCCTCAAAGTGCATACTAAAAAAGTTGTTGTGAATAGAGCCAAAGTCAAGCTTGAAGATATCGCTAAAGGAACACCAGGTATGGTAGGTGCAGATATAGCTAATATTGTAAATGAAGCTGCACTTTTAGCTGCTAGGAAAAGAAAAAGATCTATTGATATGAACGACTTTGAAGAAGCAAAAGATAAAGTAATGATGGGTATTCAAAGAAAAAGTATGATTCTTTCTAAAGAAGAAAAAGAAGTAACAGCTTATCACGAAGCAGGACATGCCTTGGTTGCAATAAGAACAAAAGGAGCTGATCCTGTTCATAAAATTACAATTATACCTCGTGGTCGGGCTCTTGGGGTTACCATGCAATTGCCAATGGATGAAAAGCATGGATATACTAGGAATTTTGTGGAGGGGCGTCTTGCCATTTTAATGGGTGGAAGAAGTGCAGAAATCCTTATTTTTAATGAGATGACTACAGGAGCTGGAAACGATATAGAGCAAGCTACGCAAATAGCAAGAAAAATGGTTACAGAATGGGGAATGAGTGACTTACTCGGTCCAATGACATTTGGAAAGAAAAATGAAGAGGTTTTTTTAGGCCGTGAAATACAATCAAGTAGAGACTACAGTGAAGTAACAGCAAGAATGATAGATGAAGAAATTTCTCGAATAGTGAGAGATTCTCAACGCTTAGCAGATGAAATTTTAAGAAAAGATATTGATGTTTTACATCATCTTTCTAAAGAATTGTTAAAATACGAGACATTAGATTCAAAAGATTTAGAAAAAATTCTAAAGGGAGAGAAACTTACAAGGCCTTTAAATGGTAACACGAATAATTCGAAAACTAGAAAAAGACAGAGAAGGTACAGAACTAAAAACAGTAGTAAAATAGATAACTTTAGCAAAAAAAATAGTGATCAGAATAAACAACCGGTAAAGAATGAGGACAGTGAAAGGTCAAAAAAGGTAGAGACAAAGTAATAATTGATAATATAACTTGAACCACAATACCGCTTTTAAAAACTTTAATAAATTGGTTAATAGTCAAGGTTCAAAAACTTTGATCATGGGGATTGTTAATGTTACCCCTGATTCCTTCAGTGATGGAGGCAAATTTTTTACCTTAAAATCTGCTTATGAGCATTCCAAACAGTTAATTGAAGATGGTGCTGATATTATTGATATAGGCGGTGAATCCTCAAGGCCTGGATCCCAGCCTATAACCCTTGAAAAAGAATTAGAGAGAACAATACCTTTAATTTCTAAAATTCATTCTAACTTTCCAAAGACGATTATATCTATCGACACTACAAAATCTAAAGTTGCAGAGGAAGCAATTCTTTCTGGTGCAAATATTGTAAATGATATTAGTGGTCTTTCTTTGGATAAAAATATGGTTAAAGTCGCATCAAGGTATGATGTCCCACTGGTAATTATGCATATGCAGGGGAAACCTGAAACTATGCAATATGCGCCTAAGTACAATAATTTAATTGAGGACATAAAATCATTTTTCGAAGAAAGAATAAGGTTTGCAACTCAATTTGGGATTAAAAAAAACCGTATTATATTAGATCCAGGTATAGGCTTTGGAAAATCTTATGAAGATAATTTTAAATTAATTAATCAATTAAAACAATTTTGTGATTTTGAATTACCAGTTTTAATTGGTCCAAGTCGAAAATCTTTTATTGGAATTGCATTAAATGAAGAGCCAGAATCTAGATTAGAAGGTACCCTTGCTGCAGTAGCAGCAGGAATATTAAGAGGAGCACGAATAGTACGAGTTCACGACGTAAAACAAACAAAAAAAGTTGCAAAAATCATCGACTTAATTAGGATAGCGTAATGCCTACGTTTAAAGTTGGATTTTTAACTATTACATTAATTGACATAATAGATATTATTCTAGTTACATGGATCTTTTTTAAAGTGTATCAATATTTTAAGGAAACTAGAGCGGGTCAAATGTTAATTGGCCTTATTATACTACTTATCGGTTCTTTTATTTTTAATTCTTTAGATTTGGTAGCAATGTCATGGTTATTAAATCAATTTCAGACTGTATGGGTTGTTGCATTTGTTATTTTATTTCAGCCTGAAATTCGTCGATTATTAATATATGTAGGACAGACTAGATTTTTTCAGACAATTTTTAGAATGGGAACATCGCGTTCACTAGAATCTATCGTTGAAGCATCCTTAAATATGTCTGAAAAAAGATGGGGAGCGCTTATAGTTATCCAAAGAGAGACTGGATTGCGCTCATATAAAGAAGCTGGAATTCAATTAAAAGCTGAAGTTTCTACGCCTTTAATATTATCAATCTTTAATCCAAATTCTTCGATGCATGATGGAGCTGTAATTTTACAGAACACATTAATTGAGGCTGCTGGATGTATTTTGCCATTAACTGAGAGCCAGATGGTATCATCAGAAATGGGTACTAGGCACCGTGCTGCTCTTGGGATCACAGAAGAATCGGATGCTTTAGTCGTGGTAATATCTGAAGAAAGAGGTTCAATCTCTATAGCAGAGAATGGACGTTTCACTTCTTTAGACATAGATGAGATGGAATTAAGAAGATATCTTAATGACAGACTTTTTATCTCTTCAGGCGACTAAAATTTTATTTCTTATTTAAACTCTCCCCTTAACCTATCATGTACTATACTTTCAAACCCATTCATAACCGATAAAGCAATTATCATTGCGAAACAGCCTACTCCCATCCCAATCTTTGAAAAAATACTGGTATCAAATCCTAATTTATTTGAAGAATGATAAAATCTATTTATTATTACCTTTTTCCAGTTCATTCGTAACGTAAAATTTGAGCAAGACTTAAATTTTTAAAGGATCTGGTAGGCAACCACGATGCTATAATTGATAAAATGCTAACCAAAATAAGAATGATCAAATATTGACCTACTTCAAAAGAAAATGGTATTTCATCCATGAAATATATTTCAGATGGAATTTTAAATAAACTAAACTTTACTTGAATGCTAATCAATACAATTGACATCATTCCCCCTATTAAAGCCCCTAAAATTCCTATAATCCCACCTTGTAACATAAAGACGCTTCTTAGACTGACAATATCCATACCCTGCGATAATAAAATAGTGATGGGTCCATTTTTTTCAATAATTATCATGGTTATTGCAGCAAAAAGGTTAATTAGACCAACAAAAGTAATCAAACCAAACATAATGTAAGCTGGCCATTGCTGAATCAGCATCCACTCAAATAATAGTGCATGCCTTTCTTTCCAAGTTTCAAAATAAAAAGGATAAGGAACATCAATCGATAAATTTTGATGATTCTCAATAATTAAGCCTGTAAACTCATTAACATCGAAACTAAATAATGATTGGGCTTTTTTTAGAGATATATAGGCAATATTCTTATCATATTCTTGCAGTCCAGAGTAAAAGATATTGGAAACCTCAAAAGAGTGAATTTTTGATGAAGATAAAGATAAATCTGATTTTGAATAGCTCTGCAAAAATATCTTATCTCCTATTTTAGCTCTTAAACTAGATGCTAAGCTTTCTCCTAACACTATTTGGTTATTCTTTATATAATTTAAAGCCTTACTATTAGTCAAATTAGGGTATTGACTAATTCCTTCTATTATAACTCCATCTAGATTTTTACCCTTACGAATCATACATGCACCTCTTACATATGGATTAATTTTATAACTTGAATTTTCTAGAAATGGTTTTAGAAGAACATCATCGAGAAAAATTGGTTTATTAAGAAAGTGTTTCAGCCTTCCCGGACCTTCTATTTTTGATAGTTTATCAGAGACTACCTCTTTAAAGCCACCAATTATACCTGTAGTCAACATTAGAGCCGTCACACCAATTGATATACCAATAATTGTCAACCAACTTGCATAACTAGAATAACTACTTTTTTTTTGATTAAAAATAAAACGAATTGCAAGTCTAATTTTCAACAAAATAATCAGTCAACTTCTGATCTTAGAGCTGGAAATAATATAACGTCTTTTATGGAAGTACTTCCGGTTAAAAGCATTACAAGGCGATCTATTCCAATCCCAACGCCTCCAGTAGGAGGCATTCCACATTCCATCGCCTGAATGAAGCTCTCATCTAAATTTTGTGCCTCTTCATCACCTAATTTTTTGAAGGAAGATTGTTCTTCTAGTCGTTTTCTTTGATCTATAGGATCGTTTAATTCAGAAAAAGAATTTGCAAATTCGTCCCCTCCAATAAATAATTCAAATCTTTCAACTAAATTTGGATTTCCACTTCTATGCATTTTAGCTAATGGAGAAATTACCTTAGGATAATCTATAACAAATGTAGGCTCAGTTAATGTAGGCTCAACCAACTCACCCATCAAAGCATCAAGCATTTGTCCAACATTTGCATCTGGTTTAACCTCAATTTGTTTTTCTTTACATATCTGCTTAAGTTTATTATCTGAGATATCATTTACATTTATTCCTAATCTATCTGACAATAATTCTGAAAACTTTTTCTTTTTAAATGGTTTGCTTAAATTGATCTTAATATTATTGAAAGAAATCTCTAAAGCATCAATTTTCTTAGCGACATTTCTTATTAGGCCCTCAACTAAATCCATACAATCTTCATAATCTGCATAGGCGCAATAAAATTCAAGCATTGTAAACTCTGGATTGTGATTCCTGTCCATTCCTTCATTACGAAAATCTTTACCGATCTCATAAACTCTATCTAAACCGCCAATGATTAAACGTTTTAAATATAATTCATCTGCAATACGCATATATAATTTTTGATTTAAAGAATTATGGTGTGTTGTAAAAGGCCTAGCATTCGCCCCACCATAAATTGGCTGCAAGATAGGAGTCTCAACCTCTAGAAATTTATTTTCATTTAAAAAAGTTCTTATAAATTGAATTATTTTTGTCCTTTTTATAAAGGTATTTTTAACTACTTTATTTAATAATAGATCTAAATGTCTATTTCTATATCGTAGCTCCTTATCAGAAAATGAATCATATTTAGTTCCGTCCTTTTCTTTTACTATTGGAAGAGGACGTATACTTTTTGCTAAAATAGTAAGTTCAGAAGTTCGAACAGAGATTTCACCTGTTTTAGTCTTAAAGATTTGGCCGACCAATCCAGCGAAGTCTCCGATATCCAATAATTTAAAATTTGCATATGAAGATTCGCCTATATCATCTTTTTTAATAAAAGCTTGTAATCCACCTTCATTATCAATGATCCTAAAGAAAGAGGCCTTCCCCATACTCCTAATAGCCATAATTCTTCCAGCTACTACAACATCTTTGCCTTCCAATTTTTCAAAATTGATTTTAATTGATTCACTGAAATGTGTCGGTGTAAAATTAGAAGGGTAAGGGTTCACTCCTTTTTTACGTAAATCATTAAGTTTTTCTTTTCTAAAATTTATAATTTGTTTTAGACTTTTTTGTTCTGCGGACATAATTAAACCTATTATTTAATTTATATTTTTCTAATTGTACTGAGTAAATAAGACCGAATAAATGCATTTATATTACCATCTATGACGCCTTGAGTATTCCCATTTTCTTCTTTAGTCCTATGATCTTTAACCAATTGATATGGATGAAAGACATAAGATCTAATTTGGCTTCCCCAACCAATTTCCATTTTTTCATCTTCAAATTTTTTGTTTTTTTCTTTTTCTTTTTCTAGTTCAACTTGATATAATCTAGCCTTGAGAATTTTCATGGCCTGATTTTTATTTTTATGTTGTGACCTTTCATTCTGACATTGACTTACGATGCCTGATGGAATATGAGTTATTCTTACAGCAGAGTCTGTTTTGTTTACATGTTGTCCTCCCGCACCACTTGCACGATACGTATCAATACGTAAATCCGAAGAATTAATTTCTATATTTATATCATCATCTACTGCAGGATAAACAAATACTGATGCAAAAGATGTGTGGCGTCGGTTATTGGTATCAAATGGAGATAATCTAACCATCCTATGAACGCCAGCTTCAGCCTTTAATAAACCAAAAGCATAGTCTCCTTTAACTTCAAAGGTGACATCTTTAACGCCAGCCTCATCACCAGGTTGAAAATCAATAATTTCTAATTGGAAATCTTCTTTTTCTATCCATCTTTTATACATTCGGAAAAGCATTTGAGCCCAATCTTGGCTCTCTGTGCCTCCTGCTCCAGGATGAATAGATACGATAGCGTTTTGTTCATCTTCTGGACTTCCCAAAATCAATTTAATTTCCATATCATCAATAATCTTCTTATATGCTTTTAATTCAATTTTGATCTCGTCTATTTCGACATCTCCAGTCTCAGCAAATTCAAATAATACTTTCATATCATTGTATCGTTGATCGAGGTCTTCCCACAATGCTATTTTTTTTTCAATTTTAGAAATTTTTTTTAGAGTATTGGAAGCAATTTGATTATCATTCCAAAATTCAGGATCTGCGGATTTTTGTTTTAACTTTTCTAGTTCTTTTAACCAACTATCAAAGTCAAAGATACCTCCTAATTTCCCTACCTTTCTGTTGCACAAGATT
>CACKSF010000001.1 GCA_902602795.1 uncultured Fidelibacterota bacterium | reverse complement strand
GATCAAAGAGAATCAGATATTTTATTTAATCACTGCGCTGCAAACTTAAAAAAGAAAGGAAAATTAATTATATGGAATAACTTGATTGAGAGGAAACCTTTAAAAAGTTTTCTATTAATGGATCAATTAAGCCATACTATTTCAAAAAGCCGTATTGCTTCATATTATGGATATTTCGGAGTATATCAATTAAAATGAAAAAGAGTGAAATGTTGTCCAACTATTTGTTAAAGAGATTCCAAATCATTCCCCTTTTAGCGATTGTTATCACAGATATGATGGTTATAAATAGGTTAACATCAAGCAGAGAAATTCCCTTTTGGAGAATCTTTTTTTCTTTTGTTTTCGTTATAGTCTATCTTTTTCATAACAGAGTTGCAGATGACAAACGAGATTTTGAATTTGATATGAAGTATTATCCTGATAGGGATCTGCAAAAGGGAATGATTAGTATGGATTTTCTTGAAAGGGTCTCATATCTAATGATTGGTCTAATGATTATAATTAGCTCCATAATGGGTCAACTTTCCGTTATGTTTTTTTTACCGCTTTTTCTTTATACAATGCTTGCTAAAAAAGACTTCTTTTTTCCTAAGAGTTTTAAAATAAAATATTTATATATGTACAACATATTAAATATGTTGCAGCTTTTGTTTTTACAAGTTTTTATATACGTTTCAATTTTAGACGAACTAATTTTGGATGATATTTTATTATTTCATATCTTGCTTGTTTTCATACTTTCTATTCAAGTAGAGATTACAAGGAAAATAAAACCTACTATTAGCCTTGGGAATGAACTTTATTCTGACCGCCTTGGAATGAAAGGAGCTATCTTGCTTTGGATGTTTTTTGGTGTCGCATCAATAATTAACTCCACAGTGATATGCATATTGCTTGGATTAAATATTGAAAATATTCTTTTTTATGAAGCAACTATTTTTACAATTTGTTTGTTTAGCGGCTTTATATATCTAAAAAACCCAAACAGTTTTTCCGAGAACGTTTTTTGGTTTGGTCTCCTAGTATCCTATATAGGACAAAACATTGTACTGATTTATGCTTAAGCCTATTGGTAATAAAGCTGTTTTTCTTTCTGACCTAAGATCATCTGGGTTTAATATTCCCCTATTCTTATCTTTCGATAGCGAGACTTCATTCGATCATGTAAAAGTAGCAGTACGCAAAAAATTCAAAGCGAATACAATCCTAGCTGTGAGATCAAGCTCTATTTTAGAAGACGGAAAAGAGCAGTCTTTTGCAGGAGCTTTTCGAACTGATTTAGGAATTGGGATTCCTGAATTGGAACAGGCATGGGAAAATGTGAAAAGATCTTTACCTTTGAAAAATCAAGATGGAATTATTATCCAAGAGTTTATCCCAGGTGAATACAGTGGAGTAACATTTATTGATAATAATATAGAAAAGGCTAGTATTAATGCATTGCCAGGCATTTGCAAACCAGTAACAGATGGATGGGATTGTGAACAATATGATTATTATAAAGGATTATTGATCAATAAAAGAGTTAACAAAATTTATAACTGCATACAATTTTCAAATGGGAAATTGATTAAAAATAAATTACCAGGATCAAATCAAGAAGTTTTATTAATGAAAGTAATAGAAATTTCAAAAAGAATAGCGGACTATTTCGGGACTCCGCAAGATATAGAATGGACATCTTACAAACAAGAAATATTCATACTTCAAAGCAGACCTATCAGTAAATCAATTTGGGGGAAAAATCAGAATAACATGCTTTTTGATAGTGCTAACATTGGGGAGAGCTACAGTGGGATTGTTTCTCCACTAACTTCTTCATTTGCTAAATCAATTTATAAATTTGTTTATACAGATCTATTAGTTCATTCTGGTGTATCTATTAGAAAGATGAATCAAAATTCTGAGATATTTAGTGAAATGGTAGATAACGTTTATGGAAGATTATATTACAGAATGGACAATTGGTATCGAATGATGGCAATGTTGCCAGGGTTCAACAGGAATAGTAAAAATTTGAGAAAAATGTTATCTTTAAATTTTGAGGAATATCAACAGCTTGATAAATTTAAACCTAATGCATTTTTAACTTTAACCTACTTCCCAAGGATTTTATTAAAATTTCTATTTTTTGATAAAAAAATTAAAAAATTTCGTAATGAGATTGAGTCAATGATTGAAAATTCCCAAAAATGGAATTTTAAAGAAATCAATCTAGAGCAAGCACAAGAAAAAATACGGTCGCTAATGAACGGAATTTTAAGGAAATGGTACCTTACTGTAGAAAACGATACAATAATGATGACTGCTTACGGAAAACTAACAAAATCCATTACAAGTGATGAACTATCAAAATTGCTTGATTTTCCTAGTGAAACCACTAGGCAAATTAATTCTCTATGCAACCTGAGTAAAATCCTTTGTGAATCTGAAGTAATAAAACAGTCTTTAAAAAAGAAGAATAAACAATCTTTTATTGCTGCGTTAAATAGTTATCCTGAAAAAAAAGAGTACTACGAAAAATACTTAATGAAATTCGGCGGTAGATTTGCAAATGAGCTAAAACTTGAAACAAAAAACATTACAGAAGATTTTAATGCATTTTCAACTATGATCCTTTCATATTCAAATAGAAAGTATGAACCTGAAAATCAAAGCTCTATTAATGGAAAATTCTTGGAGAAACTTTTTAAAAAAACAGCCTCGAGGCGTGAAGATTTCAGGCTTTTAAGAGCAAATATGTTTGCAATAATACGCAAACTCTGTTTGCATATAGGCAATTGTTTTGTTGAAAAGGGATTGATCAAAAATAAAAATGATATTTTTTTTCTTGATATTGATAGTGTTAATGGGATCACTCCTGAAAGAGAAATTGACTTCTTAAAAATTAAAAAGAAAAAAAAGGAATATGATTTTTTTAAGACATTTCATCCGCCCTCTCATTTTAAAGTAAAAAATGGAAAATGGTCTGTTTTGGAAAATGGAAAGTATAATTCTGGAAATAAGGGGACAGGTGTTTCCCCTGGGAAAATAATTGGTAAAGCTATCGTTTTAAAAAAATTTGAAATCCCCAAAAAAGATAGTTTTGATATAATAGTCACTAGAAGAACTGATCCAGGATGGACTGCATTGATGGGGTTATCGAAAGGAATAATTGTTGAACATGGCGGTATTCTTTCTCACGCATCTATCGTAGCAAGAGAACTTGGTATTCCTGCTGTAATTGGTATTAATGGAGCATGTGAAAAGTTTAATACTGGGGATATATTATTTATAGATGGTGAAAAAGGTTTCGTAAAAAGAGTAGAAGAATGATACCCAATCGCCTTGAAAAATTTTTTTCATCATATAAAGAAAATCTTTGTCTAAGTCACAATAAAGAGCCACACTTAGAGTTTTTTCTTGAAGATTTAGAATCTTCATTTAAATGGACAAATTCGAATATGTTGGTAAAACTTATTGAGGGCAAGGATGGTTCTGCAATTCTTATGTCCCCCAAAAAAAAATCTTCAGAAGCCTATTTTGGGTACACTACTTTTAATAATTATAAAAATGATTCAAATTTATGGAAGGAGATTATTCAAACTTGTAAAAAAATGAAGATTAAACGCCTAAGAGGACCAGTTCACGGTACTACATTTTTCCCATATAGATTTATTTCAAAATCCGATGGAAGTTCCTTTTTTAAAGGGGAGTTTTTTAGCAATAAGGAAGATCATCAATTTATGAAAGTTCATTGTCCTAAAAATATCATAACATATTCTTCCGGATATAGGACAAACTTTAATAATATTATGAAAATCTCTAAACCTTACTTTGATAAACACAAAAATATGGGATTGGTAATCAAACATTGGAAATCAATTGATAGAAATCTATCGATTGAATTATTTAGAATTATTGAAATAATATTTGCTAAAAATTGGGGATATAATAAAATATCAAAAGAATATTTTTTAAATTTATTTTCTTTCAAGAACAATATGAATCCTAAAATGTTTTTTGATACAATACATTTGAATCAAAAACTAATTGGTTTTTGCAATTATATAGAAAACGATGTAAATACCTTGATTTTTAAAACAATTGGCATTCTTCCAGAATATCAAAAAATGGGAATAGCTAATGCTATAGTATATCAAATGCATGCAGATGCTATTGATTCAAAATATACTAAAATAATATATGCGCTTGTTAAGGATGATAATAGGGTTAAAAATATGCCCAATCCAGATGTAACATTATTTAGGTCCTATGCATCATATGAATTTGATATATGCTAATAATAACTATTTATATCTTACTACTGATTTTCCTCTTCGTAGTAACTGATTTTATAAAGCACCAATTCTTATTAGACTCCAACAACAGCAGAAAGATTGTTCATATAGCTTCTTGTGTTACTGTATGTACTTTCCCATATACTTTAAGTAATTCAGAAATATATTTGATTTGTTTTATATTTGTGATAATCACTTCTTTCACAAAGTATAGGAATATTTTTAAATCAATTCATTCAGTAGATAGAACTACATTCGGTGCCGAGGCCTATCCGATTGGGGTTTTAATTGCTACTTATTGCTTTCTTCCATTAGATAAAACTGCATTCATTTACGGTATGTTAGTTGGCGGATTTTCTGACTCAATTGCTAGCATTATTGGTAAATATTACAAATATAAAGAAATCATAGTCTTCGGGCAAAAAAAATCTCTAGGGGGAAGTTTATCTTTCTTTATAACAACAGTCATTATATCATATTTATTCATTTTTATTTTAGGTATTGAGCTAAGCATAATATCAATTTTAATTATTGCTTTCATTCTTACAATGGCAGAATTGGTGCAAACTTTTGGAATTGACAATGTTACAATCCCAGTTCTAAGCGGAATGACATTAAACTATTTTAAGCATGTCGCATAAAATAAAGTGTTGATAAATTTACTCTATAACACTTGTGCCACATACATACGCAACTCGCGCCTAAATTTTAAGTAGAGGATTAATAATTATATCTATTCAATTGATTAAATTTGAATTGTATTCAGCCTTTGACAAAAAATAAATAAAATCTGCTAAACATTCTTTATATAAAAGAAACTTCGAATTATCCTTTCAAATACTTTGTGTATAGGGTGTGAATTAACACAAACAAAAAAATCCAAGAAAACTATTCACTTGGTTATTAGCACCTTTACCTCATTTACTTAAAGTAGCAAATGGTACATTCATTTTGAAAAATATGGGGAATATTTCGCAATTTTAAATATATGACTACATTAACATTACTTTATTTAATATTTGCAAAAAACACCTCTATCAAAGAAAACAAATTTATTACTCCTGCAATGATGAAAAAGATATTGCATGTAAGAACGCTTAAGAATAAAGTATGGAATTATGTATCTAAGGTTTGTAGAAAGACTTTTAGAGCTTAGTGGGGGAATATCTTTTTATAACCGCGTCTTATATATTTTCCCCATCAATAAAATTTCTTTAAAAAGGGTACCTCAGAGATCGTTGGGATAATACGGTAGTGAAGCTCTAATCTCTTTTTTTCTTATCCCACTAACTGAAAATATAAAACACTTAAAATAAAAACTATAAAAAGACCAATTAGTCTTTCTTTAGTTGTGAAATCCTCGCTTTTATCTTTTTTTCTATAGTGGGCATAACTTCCTAAAAATGCACCTATGAATGGAAGGCTATTATCTTTAATGGCCTCATAAGGATCAATTAAAATAAAAGAGCTAATAAAATTCAAAACTATTAACAATAACGCTAACCCCAAACAAATTTGACTTTTAAATCTATTTGATAATTCTTTTTTAATCATTTTAAAATATTATTCTCTAAATTCAAATTTTCCTACTGATAAACCCCAAAAATAAAATGCTAACGCACTGTTTCCTATCAACCTCAATAAATCTAACTCATCACCTCTAAACAAATCTGCCCATTCCTTTATAGCTAATATGAGGGCAATATAAAAAAAGTATTTAATATGCTTTCTAACATAGGCTCTGAAGGTTTCGATCATTGGAAAAATTACTATCGGGAAAGAGAAATTGTAACTAAAAGTAAAACTTACCAATCATCTCATAAACAAAAAACTTCACAAATAAATGGAAAGTATTTGGTCTATAAATCTTTATGCTTCCCTAAAATAGGGCACAGGTGTAAAATTAAAATTTTAGATCTGTAGGATTTAGTCATAATTAATATGTTTTAACTTTTAAACTTTTGATTAATTACCCCATACATTATCGGTGATCAACTCAATACCTCCATCACTACAAGATTTAACATGGTCAAAAATAGACTTTCAATTTATGTTGTTACTTCAAAGTGATTTACTTTATTAGTCTAGCACTAAGATAATAATACCATGAACAATAATGTTGTTAATCTCATTAAATGATTTATGGGAGGTCCTATAAAAAAAAATCCATCTCCTATATAATTATTCTTGTAAAAATCTCTTATATTTTTTTAGATAATCTAAACTGAATATACTTTTGTAGCATTTTCTCTCCCTTTTAATTTTATTTCTCCAAGGAAAATAGCTTTTGAATGTAATTTTTGGTTTAAGGCATTGTAAATTTCATGGCTAAAAGCAATATCAGATTCAAAATCTTTATTGGCCTGCTCTAATCTTGAAGCAACATTGACCGTATCCCCAATAGTACTATACTGTAACATCCTATCGCTTCCAATATTTCCAGCAATTACACTACCTGTATGGATTCCAGTGCGCGCAGTTATTTTTTCAATACCATGATTTTTCCAAAATCTTGAAAACTCTGTTTCATCCCAAATCCTGTTCAATTTTTCTAATTTTTCTCTCATTTCAATAGCACATTTCAATGACATTATTTCATGATCCTCTACCTTTTTTGGAGCTCCAAAAACTACCATAACCGAATCACCAATATAGTTTACAATTTGACCTTTATATTTATCTATAACGTCATGCATAGCAGAGAAATATTCATTTAAAAACCTTACAACCATTTCTGGGGACATGTGTTCAATAATGGTAGAATATGATGAAATATCAGTGAACGATATTGAAATCCAGATGTTGTCTCCTTTAAGATCTCCCTGATTGTGCAGAATTTTTTTGGTTAGATTTTCACCAAAATAACGTTTTAGTGTTTGTCTCATTAATTTTCTATTCGAATCAAGCTTCAAGCTTTTAATAAAATCTTTCCTCGATCTATTCTCGAAATTGATTTTGGCAAATAAAATAAAAATTAAAGGCAAAATAAATAGGTATGTAATTTGATCATTGGTCATCATTCCCTTTTGAATTAACATTACCATAATTGGAATTGATGTAAATAACGCAGAAATAACCCCGTTCACTAAATGAAAAGGGTAAATAGTTAGTGGAAGAATTATGCATGTGATTACTACTCCTTCTCCTGGAGGAAAATCAAATGGTGAAAAGTAATATGTCCAGGTACCAATATTCATAAATCCTATCCAAGATAAGCTCATATATATCTGGTGGTATTTCTTTTTATTATTGTTGGATATTATAAACATGAAAACAACAAATATTATAAGATCAAAGATGTGATAGATTATATAAGGTGTTTGTAATCCAAGTAATTTTATGTCTTCAAACATAACGAATGCTTTAATTAGCAAAGTTAAAAATAGAAAAGCTTTAAGATAAGGCCAAATTCGCGGCCATTTAAAATCTAAATACTCGTTTTCAATTTTTATATCGTTGAATCTTTGAGTAAAAATATTTATCGACTCATTCATTATCAAATCTAACAATCATTCCACTAACAAAAAACCCCGCGAATGCGGGGTTTTTATTTTGTGTTTACTTTTTAATATTTTAATCGAATTTTACACCAGATCCAGAGTGCATAGGGCTATAATGAGCACCGACAGTAAGCCATTTACCCTTCTCTTTTTTTAATAAATTGGATGCACGAGTTCGATAATTTGAAATCATAACTTTTCCCTCTCTTTCGATACTTCCTGATAAATAATACACAGCATATGCCAAATCTTTTTTTGATCCATAAAAATCTACATGGATATGGTGTGCTTTAAGATTTAAAGTATTTGGCGAATCCTCTATCAATGTTTTATTATCTTGCACTGTCTGAAAATTCCAAAATCCTCCTTCAGAATTTGCCATCCAACTACCATCAGGATGAATTAAACCAGTAACATTTTTTTGTGCTACTTTATCCCAATTGGAATGAATTGTTTCTTTTATTTTATTAATATCACTTCCAAAAAGAAAAGTTGAGATTAGTATAATTATACTTATTTTTTGCATAGATAATTCCTTCACCTTAAGTTTATTAAACATTTTTCAACAAAAATATACAAATCATACCACAAACAACAAACCTTGGACTTTCTTTTAAATACTTTTTGAGGAATTAAGATTAACACAAACAAAAAAACACTAATATAGAGTTTTGCGTTTAAAATATTTCTATTTTAACAATATCATCTTCTTGGTCTGTCTAAAATCTCCTGCTTCTATAGTATATAAATAGACTCCTGCAGATACAGGCTGACCTTGATTATTGGTTGCATTCCATTGAATGGACTTATAGCCAGAATGTTGAACCTCATTTACCAACTGATTAATTACATTGCCAAGTATATCGTAAACAGTGATATTTACTAACCCATCTTCTAGTAAGTCGTATCGTAAAATAGTAAAAGGATTAAATGGGTTTGGATAATTTTGATGGAGAAAGAAATTATTTCTGATATGATCGTTTTGGATAGATAGCACCTGAGTTTCACAATCTCCTCCCGGAGGAATTATCCAATCGCATCCATCTGTATTTTCTGGTCCATTAATCCAGCATTGAATAAGTTCGTTATAGTCATCAGAAAGGGCCCCTGGTTGATGTGGTGGCATAAAATCATTTATCATTACATGACCTAAAGCTTCAAAGTTTTCATAAGCAAGTATCATATTGGATCTGTGACAACTCAAACATTGATTGCCCTCAACATGTATGCTTCTGTTATCCCATTGGCTTCCATATCCTCCAACCGCAAAATATAGTAAATCTGAAGATTCCAGTTTAGGAACCACTGTTTGTGTAGGGTCACTTGGTAATTTAGCTTGGTCAATCCAAGGGTCATGAACAAAAGGGTCGCTTGTATGACAAGATATACAATTTGCTTGAGAAACAGCCGGGGAATGCCATGCCTCATCAAACCAAGGATTACCATAACCAGGCAATTCTCCATCTAATAAACCATTTTCATCAAATTCTAAATATTCTGACTGAATCATATCACCAACAGCGTCTGGTGACTCAAAAAAACAAGTTGCTCCTGTTTCTGTATTATATCCTATCATTTGTACAGAAACAATGCCATATTCATTGAAATATTCCTGACCAGCAGAACGACAAAAATATACCCAAATGACTTCAGGCATATGCTCACCATCAATATCTATACCTTGCACCCTTCCAACTCTAGAGCCAACGAAACAACCACCCTTGAAATCTGGATGATCGCATTCTCCTTGTGGTTGATCAACATTCATAGATATGCCATCAACATAAACAGGAATAGGTACACCTTCTCCACAATCAACACTGGGAGGTAATCCAACATAATCGATACACATTTCAGCGTAATCAGTAGTATTTATAGGAATTGAGCTAAAGTCATTAAATGGAATGCAATCGTAATTAAAACCCAATGTATCAACAGTAACGTCCCGACACTGATGAAGATTTTGATCCCAACTACAATACTCAGGATACTGGACGCATTGTAATGAATCAAGATCTGAACATTCAGCCATTAAATAATTGGAAAATACAAAAAATATAAATAATGGCATGTTTTTTTGCATAAAAAGCACTTTAAAATTTACCCATCAACCTACAAATAAAAAACTACACGAATATGGGGCTTGATACACAAAGATATTTCTATTTAAATAAAATACCTAGTTTCCCCTAAATTGACTTTTTAATTTTTATTTTATTAATACTATTTATTTTCTTTAATATTTAATGAAAGTATTTTGTGTTTTTGTAATATTAATACCAATATCAATAAATACTTTAAATTTTAAATTAATTTTCAAAAACAAAAAAATGTTTAATTATCCATTTTTCATTCTATTACAAGCTTATTTTGCATCAAGGTTTACAAAAAAAGTAAAAATTGAAGATGAGACTTCTCTTTCAATGAGATGTGGTATTTCAGACATAGATCCATATTTGGAAATAAATAATGGTCGCTACCAAACTCTAGCTGATATAGGAAGATTTAATCACGGTTTTAGAACGGGTTTTTTTAGTACAGCAAAAAAAAATAAAATCTATTTTACCGTCGCTGGGGCTTCAATTAAGTATCGTTACAGAATTCCATTTGGTGAAAAATTTAAAATGACAACAAAAATCATTTATGTAGATGATAAGTGGACATATTATCTACATAAATTCATTGTTAAAAATCAAATTACTTCAACTTTATTAGCAAGGACAGGGGTCGTTAAAAATGGTAAATTGATTAAATCTGTAGAAGCCTCAAAGATTTTTAATTTTAATATCCCAAAGGCTAAATTACCAACATGGGTAAATGATTGGATAAAATCTGATGAAAATAATCCTTCTTTTATAAAATAGATTTTCTTTTTCTCAAAAATAAAAAAACTCCTTGATGTGCATTATCTGACTTATGAATTTGGATTAGTTTTTCTGTTTATATCTAAGTCCTCGAAAATGTCGAAAAAGAAGGAGGGTCGCAATTTTCCCGATTAAAATAGATTCTCATAAAGTAAATGAGAATCAAAAATGTAATGATGATCAGTTTTTAGAGCGGAAACCTATAAAATAGGGTGCGGAGTGGAAGAGATTCGAACCCTTATTTCGCTCCTCAGAGAACAATATTTCGATGTCCCCTCGGTGTTCCCATTTTTAAATATTCCTTCCAGCTGAACTTCACCCGTTAGCCAATACTTAATAGCTTTTCTGCTAAAGAAATTTTGGAGATCTATACATCGTGTTCTTTAAAAAAATAATATTTATAGTAATAGGTCAATCCCCCTCTTTCAACAAAATTTAATACATTAACAAGTTTAGAACCGTTACAAGCAAAAAGTAATGAAAATATAATTAATGATAAGTTTTTTCATAATGACCAGATAATTTTAATTTAACCATCATCCTCCCAAAAAACCCCACGAATGTGGGGCTTATAAAAATTCTACTACTCCTATTACTAACTTTGTGTTTTTCATATTTAAATCTAACCATCGCCACAAGAATTAAAAACTTTGGATTTTCTTTTCAAATACTTTGTAGGGAATGAGGATTAATAAAATATAAGATGATGGCAGTTTAGAAATCAGACTAATTGAACATCATCTATCGTTATTAATTTTAGATTTATTTGTAAAATATACATTTTACATCTAATCAAATTTTCTTCCATTAAGAAACTTGCCAATAAATGTTTTCCTTACTAAAAAGTGATAAGATAAATAACATACTGCTGTAACTATTACAGAATTAATTATAAACTTAATTAATAAGTTCATTTCACTTTGATGAAAAAAGGCAGGAATAAAAAAGACTAAAGGTAAATGGATTACATAAACCCAATACGATGAGTCGCTAATGTAACGAAGCCTTTTTGAGGGTTGACCACAAAATCGAATAAACAGAGTCATAATCAACATAACTGTAGAGGGAACTAAAAAGTTCATTGCGAAAATAAAACCTTTTTCAATTACAATCCTTTCAAACGGAGGCCAAGGTCTATTTACATCAATTTTAGAAATATAATTTCCATCACAATCAGTACATTCTTTCCAACAAATTGGTTCTAAGATTAAGTCCTCATTTATTAATCTAATTTCATATGAATTATCATTATCAGAATTAGGGTCTTTATCACATTCAAACCCTTTATCACCCGGAGACACCCACTTTTCTCCTATTCCTCTTCGATCACCTTTGTGAAAACCATCCCAACCATTTACCGAAAATACAAAGTTATGAGATCCAGGATTGAGTAAAATAGTTTTAGAAAAAATATTATCACCATCCACGTCATCCATTTTATTATCACATTCTCCACACCAACCATTAAAACTACCATTTAAATAAACTCCTTTAAATTTAGAACTATCCGCAAACTGTGTAAAATCAAAAGGAGACATGTCCACATTAAACGTAACTTCCCTTTTTTCTTGGCTCCAAAACTCATTAAATATTTCGAACTGACTATAACCTCCTATTTTAAACAGCAATGTTGTAAATCCTGGAAAAATGAGAAGGAAGAGTACAGCAAAGATTTTCAAATATTTTTTAACGCTTAAGCTATTTAATTGTTCTCTGCAATAATACATTTTCCATCCTACTAGATAGAAAAATCCAAATGCAATAAAAGTTTTGATAGCACTAGGTTTAATGAACCAAACCCAACTAGAGTAGCCTACTCCTTCATCACCTTGCGCTTCTTGAATATCTAATATGGCAAGTAATAATCCATAAAAAAAACAAAATGAAAATGTTCCCAACCAGGGTTTTTCAAAAATATTCTTAACGAAGATTTTAAAAATATCCACACTAACGAATGAATACTTACTGAAAAAATATCCTAGCAAAGACATCCCGAATAACAAACTCAAAAACCATAAGTGCATAGTAGTCTCAGGAATCAAATTAGTAGGGGTTTCAACAAAAACCCACAATCCTGAAATAATTGAGTTAGTTATGTTGTTACCTTGTTGCCGATTTAGCGAAAAGTCACCACTGAATACAACGAAAAGCCAAATAGGATATGAAAGCGCTAATAAAGGATAAAGAACTCTATTAATTCGGTTTTTTATCATTTCTTTTGCTCCCCTTCGATTTACGAGAAGAGCTCCAAAAAAACCAGACACAAGGAAAAAAGCATGCATCCTAAAGTAATGACATAAGTACATGAACAATCCAAAGAATGGATGCCCACCTGGCGGTTCTCCAATATAATTGATTGCTAAATGAAAGTAAACACCCAAAAGCATCAATATGCCTCGCATACCATCAAGGGAATTGTATCTTTGATTACTCAAAATATATATAACAAGGTAAAATATTTATGATCCATTATACCTAAAAATAATGAACATAAAATATTGATAAATTCGCTGTTAATTATTAATAAAGATAAAGTTAACATTGATTTAAATTAATTATAAATTAAATATTGTTAAATAATAAATTAAGGTTTTAGAAATTTTTGAAGATAATAAGTTTAATAGCTCTGGAAACAATTATGAATTTTTAATTCAAGGCATCAATAGATTTAACCATCATCTCACAAAAAAAAACTCCACGAATATGGGGCTCTACTCTTTTTCATCATTCTTGGCTTTTCTTTTTCTTCTATTCATGTGGTTGAAATCAATTAATATATCCTCTTCACTTGAATCTGATTTAATACTCTTCTGTTCGTTTTTAGTTTGGGATAATGCAGAACCAAAAGCAATACCGATACCAATTCCTATACCTAAATTATCAGTTGCTGCGCCTATTGCTATGCCAATAGCAAACCCTGCTAAGAATTTTAATTCTCCTCTCATATCAAAATATACCCATCATTCCACAAACAAAAAACCCAACGAATATGTGTGTAGAAAGTTGTTCTTTTGTCCCTTCAAGTACTAAAAGGACAGAAGGACATTATACTGAACGTACCTGCTTAAACTAACCTGTAGACTTACTTACATATTTATTTAAACAATAGCATCTTCTTGGTATCAACAAACTCACCATTAAAATTAATTACCTTATAATTGAGTTAATCCATTCTTGAATCATTCTCCAAGACTCCTTTGGCATCCCATGTCCAATCTCTGGTGATATTGAATCTATATTCACACCAAGATTTTTAAATTTATTAACTATGCTTTTAGCATATTTAGGAGGCAGTACCTTATCATATTTCCCATTTAATATAAGTCCATGTAATTTTGAAAAACTATCACTGTTAACAGGATTGAATACTACTGGAAGCCTTCCATTATGCACAAAAAATCCTCGCATAGATTCTGGATGCTCAGAAGCTAATTTGCATGCTATTATAGCTCCTTGGCTTTGACCACCAATAAAAACGTTTTTAATATCCAAATTTTGTTTTCTAATAATGTGATCTATTGTTTGTAAAACGCTTTGGGAACTAAAATTAATCTGTTCCTGATTAAATATAGTATCGCCATCAACTATTTGCCATTCATACCAACTAAATTTCCCAGGAAACCACCCCATCCTATAGGGTGCTTGCAAAATCACAATAGTAAAATCATCTCCAAATTCAGAAATTATTTCTTTATACCATTTTTTTTTACTTGATCCCCATCCATGCATGAAAAACAAAACAGAATTATCATGTAAACTCTCTTGCTTTTTTAAGTCGTATTTAAGGATTTTGCCAGCGAATACATTGGAACTATAAATAAGATAAAATGTAACTATTGATATAGAAATGTATTTAAACAACTTAATCATGTGTCATTTATACTATTGTTTTTTTATATATATTATTGATTAAGATAGAAATAATAGGAACCTAATCCATTATTTGAAAAATAAAATATAATAAGGGTAATACCAAAGCCCATAGATAATATATTAATTTTGTATAGTAGAAAAGCATATCCAAATCTACCCATCACCCAACAAACAAAAAGCCGCACAAATATAGGGCTGACCAAATAACTGCACTACGGTCCGAAATAAAAGTCATCATTCAAAGTAAAAGTTGAAATAAAATAAATATATCCTCCAGCAGCAGCCAAACCTAACAGACCTAAACCTATGATATTATTTTTTATGAATTCTTCCGAAAAAGTTTCTTTATATAATTCAATATCATAAACTTGCTTACTTAGTTTTTCAATTTGGTTTTTATCAGAATTATTTAAACTAATGTATGGTAAAGCTAAACTAGCAGTGCTAATTCCTATCATTGCTGGGAGGCTTTCCCAAGGCTCTTCTCTGGCAATCGTCATAGTACCATATATTGATGAGGCGAATGTAAGTCCTACTAATAGTGGGTAAGCTATCCATTTTTTTGCATCTTTTTTTGCATCCAAAACTGCCTGTGGTTCAAATAAGTATGTAATTTTATTATCGGTGTTTGCATATTTTCCTTGATAATAAGCACCCCTTTTAAAAACTAATTTATCTAAACCCGTTTGTGCCCAAACGGTTCCAGTAATTAAAAGTAAGAATATATATTTGCGCATTTGTAAATGGTGATTAATTAATAATAGTTAAGTAAATATGAATAATAATTAAGTTCAAGTAAATTAGCAATAAGTAAATAAATTAATCTACTAATCATCCCACAAACAAAAAACCGCACGAATGTGGGGCTTGATGATGCCTATTCCTCTTCTGGCCAACAGGATTTAACTATGTTACCAATCACATATCCATACAATAAAGTAATCATTGGATAAAGACAACTTCAATGACTCTGTTAATAATATTCTCAACAAACCAATTTTTGAAGCTGACATTTTGCAAGAAAATAAATCACTTAAAAAGGATTATAAATTAAAAAAAGATACAGGCGACAAATTATCTATACGCCTAAAGCAATATGAAAGTTTTATTATGAACCTTCTAGCAATGCTTAACGATTATGAAAGAGAAAATAATCTTTATTAGGTACTAATAATTTTTGAGTAGAAAGATTAGCTTTTATTTTAATTTGTTAAAGATAATTTTGTGTCTTTTTAAGTAATTACTAACCCTTAAATAAACCTTTTAACTATATGTATTCAAAACTATTAATTATAATAACATTTATAAAATCACTCTCTTTAGCAAGTTCAGGCATATTAAATGTAGGATTTGATATTGATGATACAATATTATTTTCTAGAGATGTTTTTCAAAATATACCTCAAAATAAAAAAAACCCAATTGATTATAGCTGGGTTAATGAACAAGATGAAAAATTATCAGTTTTTATAGAACCAACGGTAGAGCTAATAAACTATTTTTCAGAAAATGGACATAACCTTTTTTTTATAACAGCAAGATCAGGAGAAAATGGAGAAACTTTAGCACGCTTTTTATCTAAAAAACTTGATTTGAAAATAGAGAAAAATAAAAATTTATTTTTCTGTCCAAATGAAAAAATAGATGGCATCAAACATACTACTAAACACCGTAAAATGACTTCTTTAAAGCTTGATTTATATTACGGAGATGCAGATTCCGACATAATAGCAGCCTTAAAAGCAGATGTGCACCCAATAAGAGTAATTAGGCACAAAAAGTCGATTGAACAGTATGGCTCCAATTATTTTGGCAATACACTTGACGGAGAATCTCAAAAGAATCCTTTTTCTAGTAAAGATTTAAAAATCTTCTATTCTCGTAGCGTAGGTATCTTTGGTGAATCTATATATCCAATTATTTGGGAAGCACCATAAAGTAAAGGCCTTGTTAATAGATTATTAGAATATTTAAACTTACTCCAAGGACTTTCTTTTCAAATACTTTGCGTGGAATGAGGATTTACGTTCATTCCTAAAATGCCATACGCCCATAGGGTGTGTCCCCCAAACGGGTATTAATGAACATTTATTACTAAGTATGAAAACAAAGAAGCCTCATCGTTTGACGAGGCTTTTCTGAAGAGACAAGTGTGTTGCCTCATTGTCGGGGTAGAAAGATTTGAACTCCCGATCTCCTGCTCCCAAAGTATCCGCTTGGAAGCTGTAACCTAATTTATTACGTCACATAGGTCATTGGTAATGCTATTGTGTCCAAGGTTTTTGTGTCCAAATTTCCAATTTTAGTCATATTTACATATCTTGTGACTATGGTTGGAAAACCTTGAGACACTCGTTTAAGATTCATATTTGAATAGACTTCAGTAGTTGTGACTGAACTATGACCCATCAACAATTTTAAATCATATATTTATGTTCCTTGTATCAATCTTCTTACTGCAAATGTATGCCGAAGTGAATGGAAATGTTTACTTTCATCTGCACCTATACTTCTTAAGGCTTTCTTAAACATCTTACTGATATGGTCATCAGGTGTCTTAAGCCTTGAACCATAACCACTGCTTAACCATTCTTTCAATTCATTGAAGATGGATTGCATTGGTCTATCTAATTGGGTGTTTCTTCCTACCTTACCTTTGGATGTATTAGGTATGTCAACCCAATCTCCATCAAGTACTGAAATCATATGCTCGTTTAGTCTCATTCCAGTCTCACGATATAAAAGGAATACAAGCTTGTAAAAATCATCTAACCAATCTAATTCCATTATGGATTGAAACTCATTATCTGTGATGTAGATAGGTTCTGTTTTTGGAATCCTCAATTGTTGGATATGAGGAACTGAAGTCAGTCTACCAACATTTAGATAATACCTAAACATCGATTTTATAGTTCGTAAATGTATATTAATACTTGCCTTGCTTAAACCCCTTCCTTCCAACCAATCAATGAATTGTTCCACATTACTTGTTGAGATTGTTTCGATAGGATTTGCATTGCCCATGAACTTGAGAAAATAATTCAAACCATCCTCATTCAAATCCAATGTAGAATTCGCAACTTTACCCTTCCGTTTTAATAACCATTGATCAACTGCTTCTTTAATGGTGAACCGTTTTACTTTGGTCTTTGCAAAATTGGATAGCCAAGGGAATGAAAACTCCATCCCTTGTTTAATATCTCCTTCTACCTTTTTGACCTCTGCAATTCTCTCTCTTGCAGTTACTTTTGATGAGGTTCTTAATGGTATTTGTTTTTCGATAAACTTACCATTTACAAACCATATCACTCTTTCATACCATTTATCTCTACGAGTTTTAAGTATCGCCATTACTGACTCCTTTTCGTAGAGGTTTTAGAGGATAGTTTTTTCCGTTCTGACTTCTTTAGCATTTTCCGTTTAATCAAATCATTCTCAATTATTGTTTGAATATATTCATTGACTGAACGACTGCCTTTCGATGCCTTTTGTACCAATTTCCAAATCCTGTTGGGCAATCTAACACTGCGTACATTGGTGGGTTCTTCTCTAGGTCTTCCACCTTTATTAACTTCACTCATACTCATAAATTACTCCTGTAGTATATGTGTTACAAGAACCTATTGTTAAATATCTTAAATTAGTTAATGGAATTATCACCATTTACCATCATTTTATTTATTATAGTCCTATGCCTTGGTTGGGTAAAAAGAAAACAATTTTTAAAAGATTGGGGAAAATATGAAAGAGGCGAAGCAGGGATTCCAAAATTACTTAAAAATAAATCTGAACAAGACATTGCGAATGTACTTCTTCTAATGTTTTTAGTCTTTACGATACCATTAAGCATATTATTGGTAGCTGTTTATTATTATTATTCTGATGCGAACAAGAAAAACTTTCATGCCTGGATAGGTACTCTGACAAGAAGGAAAGATAATTATTAATTTTAATTATGAATGACAAACAAAAATTATTAGTTATGGTTGGGACTGGTTCTGTTTTGGTCTTCCTGATAACTGTTTTTGGACTAGGATTTAGTCCAGTACATAAATGGTTGGATACCAGTGAAATAGATTGGGAATATGAAAAGTCAAATGTTGATTTTGATAATGATAAAGATTGGTACAAATGGGCTGGAGAATTAAAAAAAGAAAAAGGTATCGAACGAACCAAAGTTGGGCTTCCATTACTTTTCAGTAAACCAACAAAAAAAGGTGAAAAAACAAATTGGCTTGGTATTATAGCAATATTCAATATCACATTTAGTATTGTTGGGTTTAAACTTTTTAGAGACCAATAATTAATGATTGATTGGTTAAAAAAAAGAAGGATGTTGCCAAGATGGAGATTGATGGGTATACTCATGTTTGCAATCCTATTTGGAATGACTCTGCAAAGATCAATAGATAGCGGTAGCTATAGATATGCAATTATTGTAGCCTTATGTGGTCTTGGTTTTGCATACGATGTATAAGTAATTAATCATCCAGGCATCCTATGTCTAAATGGCTTTCCATATTTTTCGAGTTCGTTAGATACTCCATTAACCAAATCAGTAAACTATTCGCCATAGGATGTTTAGGCATGTTTATCATCCTCATAGCTATTTCTATTTTTGTATACATGATTATGACTGGAAAAATTGACCCACTTGTTCTGATACTAAAATTCTTCTCTTCCCAATCAATATAAAGTCCTTGTGATGGGTGTCAATGTTAGGATGCTCTAAAATGCCTAATATTAAAAGATGCTTGGTCTTGCAGTATAGAAGACTTGATAATGAGGTAGAGTGGTTTTCCTCCTTAGACCCCCAACAAACATCTCGGTTGTCCACTCTGCCTTTAGTCATCACCGCCTGTTTCTATCCTATTTATCAGCATATCTTATTAATCTCCTGTTTAATTAGTAGAGAACTATACTTCATTATCTTCACTATCTTCACTTTCAATCATAAATAGAGAGAAAGTGCAATAGTGAAGTACACCTCTCCACCAATTAATCAATTTCATTCTCTTCAATTAGTTTAAGTTTCTTCTCATAAACTCCGTGAGAAATCTTATCTACCATTTGGGTTCTACTAACCTCTTTAAGCCAAACTTTTCCAGTTCTTTCTGACATCTCAAACTTGCTATTAAAAACATTCAGCCAATCCTTTGTATCAAACCTGTCAGGCAAATCTTCCAATACAGAAGTCCACTTTTTTTTCTTATGTTCAGTCACAAGGTAATCAGATATATCTTCAATGATACCTTTTGTAGTAAACCAAAAATCATCCCACTTAAGACCAATGTAAGATCTGTCAAAAGGAACTCCTCTAGTCTTTTGTACTTGGAAGATATTGAAATCATCAATGTTAGTCTGTATCATACATATTTGAAATTCAATAGAGTTCTTGAAAACTGCAGAACCTTGTATCCTATCTATATGAGTTACCTGTTCATCATTACCTTTATTGAAATGAGCAATAATTAAAATAGTAACTCCGTATTTATCTTTAAGAGTAGCAAGAGCATCTGTTACCTTGCTCATCCCAGTTGATTTGGAGAAATCTGAAACACTTGTGGCATTATACATACTATCAATGATGACTACTTCGGGTCTATACGCCTGAATCATTTTTTCTGTTTGTTCCCAAATGTCCATCGTTGTTCCGCCTTTAGACATCATTATGATATTGTCATCACCTTTCCAATCTATTTTGCTTTTTATTTTGTGATACCTGCGAAGTAATTCATCTTGCCCTATCTCCGTATCAATAAATAACACCTTTCTACTTCCACCTTTGATACGGTTTCCACAAAAGTCTTTTTCCCATTCGCAACTGACAAACCTAATTGGATTGCCCACATAGATTTCTTACTTCCAGTCGTTCCTGCAAGACACGAATTAAATCCCTTAGGCAATACATTTTCTATTATCCATTCTGTTGGTTTAGGAACGGTATTACTTGCTTTTTTTCATGTCATAATTGTAAATCCTTCTAATTCTGTTGGTATTTTTAAATCATATATAATTGTATTTGCAATGGCTTCATCTACCTTGGCGAATCCAGTCTTTTTACCATCATCATAAACATCATATCCTTTTGGAAGTGATGAATCCCATTGAGCAATTAGTACTTTGGTTGTTGGTGATTCTGATTTAATCCGTTCAGCTACCTTTTTAGCACCATTTACACCTGCTTCATCATTATCGTATATGAGTACGACTTCATCAAACTCATACAAAGCATCTATATTTTTTGGGATAGAAGTAGCACCGCAAAAGAATGATACTCCTTGTAATTTTGAGGCTATAGCATCCTTTTCACCTTCAAATAAGTAGAGTGGCTTAGAATTATCAAAACCTAACAATTCATCCATCATAAAGATTTGATTAGAAGTGTCTATTGATGCTTCTTTAATCCAGTACTTCTTATGAATCTTGATGCCTTTTGGATAAATGAAAACAGCCTCATCTTTATCACTTTTTCCGACGTATTTATCCTTGTAATTATCTCCGAGTTTTATCCTGTTTCCGTACCTTTCTTTTAGTTCTTCATACATCTTCATGATTCCTACCTCATCTATGTCTCTAGAATGGCTTTTAATAGTGTTATTAGGCTTGTGCTTGATAGATTTGCAATTATTTGAGTATATGGCAAGGGTTGTCCATATTTAGCTCTTTGGCAAGTGTGTATGCGTTGCCTTTCCAACCACAAGAATGACAGAAGTTTTGACCTGTCTCAATGTTGAATGAGAATGACGGATTTCTATCATCGTGATCAGGCAAAAGACAGCATCCAGTGCCTTGTTTGCCTGACCATTTGATTTTTTTAACGCCCACTAAATTCTCAAAAAAATGTTGATAGTCCATTATTCTTTGAGCCAGTTTTCTACATCTGCTCTTCGAAACAACTTCTTCCCTTCTTTCTTATATGCCTTTAGTGTCCCTCTTTTTATTGATCGTCTTATGGTGGGATCAGATATTCCAGAGAAATCAATAATATCTTTAATAGATAATAATTTGCGAGAATTTGCTTTTGGATTATTTATTTATGACTCAATTCTATCGAGTCTCTCCATTATGGATATAAGGAAATTGTTGCCTAGTTTCATCTTTATAGCCTTTTTTATTCACACCCTATTCGAGTGCGATTAATCATCTCTTGTTCCATCTTCTTTCTAACCTGATATTGTTAGACTGGGCTAGTAAATATAAACCTAAACACTATATCATTTGCAACTCACAGATGAAGAAAAAAAAATGATATTATTTTATTTTAAGGTAGAAGAGAGGGTCGGGGAAGTTGAGAATAAATATCAGATTTAACTTACTATAAACGCATTCTTTGAGCGTATGGACTTTGTTTTGGTTTATAATGGGAGGGGTATATGTATAAAGGTTAAAATTTCATTTTAATTAAAAATATATAATACATCTTTTAAGATTTTTAAATACCCATCTTATTATTCCCAATCATCACCCCAATCATTACCATTTATAGTATCATAATCTTCATCATTATTATCTGCATCAGATAATAATTCATTAAGTTCAGCGTTAGTATATAAAAAGACTTTTCCTTTCTTTTGGAAATGATTTCTTAGCATATCATTTCTTTCATTTCTCCATAAATATTGTTTTTTAAAATCCTTTTTATAGGGGAAAGTTATCTTTGAGATATAATACTACCCCTACTACTTTGAGAAGGTGGCATAGGGGGGCGTTTATTTCTTTTGTCCCTTATGTCTTAAAAGGACAGAAGTACACTATACTGGACGTATCAGCTTAAATAATTATTGTTTGCTTTGGTTTAAAATGATTGAATCTATTTTAGCGTCCATTTTCTTTTCTTTATTAATTTTTTCAATTATTTCAAGAGCGTTTAATTCGGGCTTTCGTTTCTCAAAATTAAATGAATTACCTTTCCAAGTAGGATGATTATTTATAAAATTCTCTTGTTGCCTTAATGCGTCATCGCTGGTTGAGGCACAACTCCAAAAAGCTAAAAAGAAAAACATTAATAATGTTAAGTGCTTATTCATCTGGGTTATCTATCTTATATTCGTTGTAAGCCCACCAAGCTAACATCCCTATTAAAAAAACTCCAATAATTATTTTTTCTTCTAATGTTCTCCCGTATCCCATCCATAAATATACCCATCATCCCACAAACAAAAAACCCCACATATGCGGGGCTTGAATGCATATAGCTAATTCTATTTCAATAATATCATCTTTTTAATTTGTCTGAACTCTCCCGCCTCAATGCTGTAGAGATATACTCCTGCTGATACTGGCTGGCCTTGATTGTTTGTAGCATTCCATTGGATTGATTTGTAACCAGAACTTTGAACCTCATCAGCTAAATGTTTAATGACATTTCCAAGCAAGTCATAAACCGTGATAATTACTAACCTATCTTCTGGTAAGTAGTATCTTATTGTAGTAAAAGGATTAAATGGGTTTGGATAATTATTATAGATATAATAATGGCTAGGAAATAAAGGGTCTTCATCATTATGTAAAACCATACAGGTTTGTTGACAACTATCCATAGAAGAAAAAAAGGCTTCACTAAAATCCACATTGTCTACAATCCAATCGCATCCTGAAATATATTCACAGCTATTATTAACCCAACCGATGCCAAGAGCCATCTCACATTCACCGAAATCAACTCCTGTTAAATCAATACATCCTTCAGGAACTTCACACTCTATTAATTCACTATCTAAGTAGTAGTCTGACCAACAGCCTCCACAATAATTTGGGATACATTCAGCAGTTGGATGAGAAAAACAGTTACTTGTTGAACAGGGGTGAGCAAAACAATCAACTGGTAAATCACAATCATTTGAAATATCAATTCTTATTACATCAATGCCAATGCATTCGGTACAAGAAATTGAATCTCCCTCAATATTTACGAATCTATTTAAATAATATTCTAAATTTAATGAATCATTTTCATCAGATATGTAATTAAGAAAATATCCTAATTCGTCCTCAAGGTAATATGCACCACAATGGCTCATGCAAATTGATGCTTCTAAATTTCTTAAGTAGCCTTTCTGATTGAAATCTTGCCCCCAAGCCAACCCAATGAATATTGATAGTATAAGGTATTTAGTCATTTACTATTTTCCACTCATCATTTTGAATTAAGTAGCCTTTAGTTTTCCTAAATTTTGGAGCAATATAACTTACTAAACCACCTAAAAAAGCCCCCACCATTGCAAAACCAGGTGCAGCTATAGAATTAAGTGGGTCGTTATAAGCCATTATACCAATTAATATCAAACCAATTCCAGCCCCAGAGCAAGAGCCTTTTATAAAACTTATATTGGCTGGAATTTTTGATGGAACAGTAATCTTTGTTATTGATGGTAGAGATATTTTTTCAGCAATTACATTTTCAGTACTAATCATCAAAAAGTCGTTATCAACGCTTTTAAACTCTCCTTCAGTGATAAGGACTACATTTGATTCCACATTAGTATATCTGATAATTAGTTTTTGACCATTTTTCAATTTAATGCTACTTTCAGCTTTCTTAATTACTAAGTCTTCTTGCCCCCAAGCTAATCCAATGAATAGAAGTAATAGTAAATGTTTAATCATATTTTATAATCTATTTTGGTTAAATATTATTTAATAATAGTTAAATTATACTTAAATAAAAAATACTTAAAGTTCAAATCTACCCATCATCCCACAAAAAAAAACCCCACTAATGTGGGGCTTCTTGCACAACAAAATCACGTTTTCTATTCATCTTTTCTGGTAAGGCGTGATGACTTATTACAATGACATTTTGTATCCCCTCCTTTTTGTTTTTGCAGTTTTGTCACTGCCCATGCCTGAATCCAGTTCTGATAGGGTACGCCAGTTCTCTTGAAGAATAAACTGGCAACAGTTTCTCTATTCTGAATCAAAACTAATGGGGGCTCTACTTATGAATTCAAGTAACTTTGCTTTCTTCTTTTTGTCTGACGTTATTGGTTTTCCTTTGAGTATTATAGTAGTGGGTGTTTTATAAATAGATGAATTTAAAGATGCCATCGGTACTTTAACTTTATTTCCAATGTATTCTCTATTAGGGTCTATTGGATTACCATTAACATCTAATTCTTCAGTCTTAATATCCTTTAATTGTTGTTTTTTATTTTTTGACATGATGTGTCTCCTTTTATTTTAGTTAACACATTAGGTAGGTCTATAAACGAAAAAAGCCGCACATCAGGCGGCTAATCATGTTTCCCATTTTCCTGGGCACATCTAGCGTTTAAGGCTCTAACCACCGTGACCATGATTTATCTGGGCTCGGTTGGTGGGTTTCAAATATGAAACCACTCCTGATGATATTTGAATGTAGCTAAAATAATGATTAAAGAAAATATTATAATAACCTCTGTAGGAGTCCCAATGGAATTATGGGTAGATGGGACCCAACTCGCGGGGTGCCCTTTTGTCCCGTTTTTTTTGTCCCGTTTTTGGCTATTAATGATAAAGATTGATAATCATTGAAAGTAAAAGCCCCGCTTACTAGCAGGGCTTTTGTCGAGAGATATTTGGCATTCTCGAGTGTCGGGGTAGAGAGATTTGAACTCCCGATCTCCTGCTCCCAAAGCAGGCGCGTTAACCGGACTACGCTATACCCCGAAATTATCTGGGTGAGTGATGGGACTTGAACCCACGGCCTCCTGGGCCACAACCAGGTGCTCTAACCAGCTGAGCTACACCCACCATAAGAACCAAGATTATTTTTAACTAAAACAAATGTTAATTTAAAATAATTAAACTCTTATTTGAAGACTTTTTAATTAAACATTTATTCTTAAATATCTAATATATTTTATTGTATTAAATTCCTTTATGCGACTCATCACAAAATACCTCTTTCGAGAAATTTCCTCACCATTTTTGATCTCATTACTAATTATTACGTTTATCTTATTTGTGAACTTTTTATTGAGGGCGATAGATCGCTTTTTAGGAAAGGGGCTAGAAATATCTATAATCATCGAGTATTTATTTTTTAATTTAGCATGGATTATTGCTCTTTCAATACCAATGGCCATGTTGCTTGCAACATTAACAACATTTGGTAGACTTTCTGAAGACAATGAAATTAATGCTTTAAGATCTTCTGGCATTAGTTTTATTTCAATCCTTAGCCCTCCACTTATTTTTGGATTAAGTATTGCTTTTTTACTAATTATCTTCAATAATTATGTTTTACCGGAAATGAATTTTAAAGCTCGTTTACTTTCAGGAGATATTTATAAAAAAATGCCCGATGTCAATATCGAACCTGGAGTTTTTCTTGATAACATTCCTAATTACAATATGATCATAAGTGATAAAAAGGACTCAACTTTAATAAATGTTAGAATTTTTTCTAAAGGAAAAACTGAATCTCAAACAAGTATCTACGCAAAAAAAGGAAATCTTTCTACTCTTTCAAATGCTTTTTTATTGACATTAAGTAATGGTGAAATACATGAGATTGAAAATAAAGATTATATGAATTATCGAAGAATCTTATTTGATACCCACAGGATTTTAATTCCTGCGGAAAATATTCTTTTAAACCGTAGAGATTCTTCAAACAGAACGGATAGAGAAATGACTATACCTATGATTATGAACAAAATAAAAAAATACAATACAAAACTTGAAATTGTAAACAAAAGAATAAAAGGTGCATTTTATAGAACTACTGGAGACAGTATATTACCAAAAGATATAAATGACGGATTATTAACTATTTCAATTGTAAAAGATTCGTTGAAAAAAAACTCATTCAGCACAGTTAATCAATTAAATAAAAAAGAGCGACAACTTAAGAGCTTAGAAAGGCAACTAAAAAATGATTTTAACCTTATAAAAAGCTATCATAAAGGGAAAAATAAGTACAAAGTGGAAGCCCATAAAAAGTTTTCAATACCTTTTGCATGTATTCTGTTTGTTCTTTTAGGAGCACCTTTAGGGGTAATGGCAAAAAGAGGGGGGTTTGCAATAAGCACTGCATTAAGTTTTGGATTTTTTTTATTATATTATATTCTTTTAATTACAGGAGAGGAACTTGCAGATAGAAATCATGTCAGCCCAGAAATGGGAATGTGGGCTCCAAACGGATTTTTATTAATTATTGCATTATACTTAGTACTATATGCAATTCGAGAAAGAGCGCCAATTCCGCTTTTTAATTTTTTAAAAAACAAAACAAACTAATGATACCATCAGACATTATAGCAAGAAAAAGGAATGGAAAAGAACTTAAATCCAATGATTTATCTTGGTTTATTACAAAATATTTAAGGGGCGACATATCTGATGCACAAATGTCAGCCTTATTAATGGCAATTTATTTTAACGGGATGACTGAAAAAGAATTATTAATTCTTGTTGATGAAATGGTTCATTCTGGCCAAGTTGTTAAATTTGAAAAATCTAATTTTTTCATCGCAGATAAACATTCAACCGGAGGGATTGGAGATAAAACATCGATTATTTTAGCTCCAATTATGGCTGCTGCAGGTATCCGAATACCAATGATTGCAGGAAGAGGACTTGAATATACTGGAGGGACAATAGATAAGCTTGAGGCAATACCAGGCATAAATGTTACTCCATCACTTGATAAATTTAGAAGTTGGGTTGAAAATATAGGTTGTGCTATTATTTCTCAATCCAAAAATATTTGCCCTGCTGATAATAAGATTTATGCATTGCGAAATCAGACAGCAACTGTTCCTTCTATACCAATTATCTGCAGTTCAATAATGAGTAAAAAAATTGCTGAGGGGATTATGGGGCTTGTTATGGACATAAAAGTTGGAAATGGAGCATTTATGAAAACAAAGAATGATGCTTTAGAATTGAGTATACTTATTAAAAAGGTAGCCATATCTTACGGGATAAAAATAGATATTATTTATTCAGATATGAATCAACCTCTTGGAAGATATGCAGGATTGGGTTGTGAAATAACTGAAGCAATAGATTGTTTGAAAGGAAACGGTCCTCAAGATCTGATAAACAATACCTTTGAATTATGTTCATGCTTATTAATTCAAGCAGGAAAAGCAAAAGACAAACAAGAGTCAAAAGAAATTTTTAATACAATTATAGAAACAGGTAAGGCATTTGAATTTTTCCAAAAAATGATTGCTCTTCAGAATGGCTGCTTAAAACAATTTGAAAATAATATCATTCCAAAATATGAAAAAATAATCCGATCAACTAAAAATGGAACCATAATTTATATGGACACAGAAAAAATCGGCTGGTCATTAATTGAACTAGGATGTGGTAAAAAAGAAAAGTTGGAGAGATTAGATAATACTGCTGGAATAGAATTTTTTGTAAAACCTGGTGATACAATTAAAAAAGGTAGTCCTATTTATAGAGCATTCAACGCAAATTCCAAAAAACTTGATTCAGCATCAGAATTACTTTTAAATACCATCAAGGTTCATAGATAGAGAGCAGTTCTAAAACATAAATTTAAATAGTCCTGTGTAATTTACAATTTTGAGTGGGCTCGGTACCTTCTTTATAAATTTCTTTCTCGACTGGGCATGCTGGCCTTGGAACTTTCTTTGTTATATTACAAATTGTAAAATCTATGATTCCAGACGGTTTCTCAAATTTTTCAATTGGCATTTCAAGTGTATCATGAGCAGCCTTCATAAACCTTGCCCATGCGGGTAGTGCTGCTTTACTTCCATCCTGTCCCGGACCTAGCGGAACTTTGAAATCATCAACTCCAAACCAACAGCCAGCTGCAATCTGAGGTGTAAAGCCAACAAACCAGGCGTCACTCCATCCTTGTGTTGTTCCGGTTTTACCTGCTGCAGGTCTATTAAATTTATATTTCCAACGGGCACTTCCCCCAGTCCCTCTATCCATTACTGTCTGCATCATATTTGTCATCAAATATGCTGTTTCTTCGCTTAATACTTCGCTTCTTTCAGGAAAATAATCTTTTATTACATTACCGTAGCGATCTTCAATTTTTGTAATAGCAAATGGTTTTGAATAAACACCTTTATTTGATAATGCTGAATAAGCAGCTACCATTTCCATGGGAAATACTTCAGAAGTACCTAAGGCAATTGCATCTACTGCCCTTATATCGGTATTTATTCCCATTCTTTTTGCAGTTTGTTTTACCTGCTCTGCAGGTGCTATATCTTGCTGAACCATTCGAACAGAAATAAGATTCATTGACTTTCTTAAACCTTCTCGAAATGTTGTTAATCCTCCTGTACTTCCATCATAATTTTGAGGTTTCCATTTCACCCAGGTTCCATCCATATTTTGGATGTTTAAAACTACTGGCTGATTTAGTAGTTGTTCTGTTACCGGGTAACCATTGTTTATTGCTGTTGTATATACAAATGGTTTAAAAACAGATCCGGGCTGTCGCTTAGCTTGTACTGCTCGGTTATATTGATCATGATAATCAGGCCTGCCTCCAACCATAGCTAATATTCCACCGGTGTTTGGATCCAAAGCTACAAAGGCTGATTGGACTAATAACTTAGCTCTTAAATCTTTATATAATATATCCTTTCCTTGTAGCATCATTTTTATACTATCTTCAGGGTAGATGGTAAGATATGCTAAATTTTCAAATTCTTCTCGATTATTAAATAATCTTTTATTTAATCTATTTTGGTCATCAATTACAGTTTTTAGTACCGCATCTTCTGCAATCTCCTGCAACCTTGAATCCAAAGTTGTAAAAATTTTAAGACCGTCTCGGTAAATATTTATATTGAGTTCTGTGTCTTCTTTTTCTAGTAGTCTGCGCACATATTCAGTAAAGTAAGGAGCACTCCCTCTTTTAGTAAACTCTTGTACAGATTCTAGATCTTTTGATCTTGCTTCCTGATATTGAATTTTATTTATAAAATTTTGATCTCTCATCAAACGAAGAACTGTATTTCGACGCCTTAATGACCTGTTTGGATGATGAATGGGGGAATAACTAGCTGGTGCTGGTAGTAAGCCAACTAAAAGTGCTGATTCATCTATGGAAAGTAATTTAGATTCTTTTCCAAAAAATCTTTTTGTTGCTGCTTCAACACCGTACGTCCCATGGCCAAAATGTACAGTATTTAGATACATTTCTAAAATTTCGTCTTTTGTATATGTTCTTTCAATCTGAATTGCCGTAATTACTTCTTTAACTTTTCTAAGAATACTATCTTCAAAACCAACAGATTTATATAGGTTCCTTGCTAATTGCTGAGTTAATGTAGAAAAACCTTGCCTGTAGCTTAAAGAAAGGGTGTTTATCATAATCGCTCTAGCAACACTCCTTAAAGAAAGGCCCCAATGGTCATAAAATTTTCGATCCTCTGAAGAAACTACTGCCTGTTGCATATGTTCTGGGATTTCATTTAATTCTGTAAATACTCTTTTTTGAACAAATAATTCATCTAAAACCTTTCCATCGGAGGAATAAATACGAGTTACTAAGTCAGGATCATAGTTTTCTAATTGTTCTATTGATGGAAGATTCTTTGATAGGAATAATATGCTAGAAAAAACCAATAATAGACCTATAAAAACAACTATGGAACTGTATAAAAAATATTTTTTTAAGCTGCTCACCTTAACTTAAATTTTTTTATAAAGACTTATCTTATTTAACATTTAAAGAAGTTTTATTTTGCTTATTATTTTTTAAAAAAATCTAAATATAATTTATTTAGTAACTTTTTTTGGATGAATCATCTCCTCAGGATTTACATATTTATCAAAATCTTCAGCAGATAAAAAGCCTAGTTTAATGACTGCCTCTCGTAAGCTAGATTGATCATTAAATGCTTTTTTAGCAGCTCTAGCAGCATTATCGTATCCAATATGAGGGTTTAATGCTGTTACTAACATAAGTGAGTTATATAGATTATGATTAATCCTATCATGATTTGGTTTTATACCAATAATAGCATTTTTCGTGAAGGATCTGCATCCATCAGAAAGTAGCTTTAAAGATTGTAATATATTATAAGCAATCACAGGTCTATAAACATTAAGCTCAAAATTTCCAGAAGCACCAGCCACAGTAATTGTTATATCGTTACCAATAACTTGAGTACAAAGCATGGTCATAGCTTCACACTGGGTAGGATTAATTTTTCCTGGCATGATTGAAGACCCAGGTTCATTTGCAGGCAAAGATATTTCACCTATCCCACTTCTTGGGCCACTAGCTAACCATCTTATATCATTTGCAATTTTATATAAAGATCCTGCTACAACTTTCAATACACCTGATAGTTCCACAATACTATCTTGCCCACCCAAAGCTTCAAACTTATTTTCCGCAGTTCTAAAAGGAAAACTGGTTAATTTTGAAATTTCTTCTGCTATGTTTTCTGAAAAACCATCTACCGAATTTATTCCTGTTCCTACAGCCGTTCCTCCCATTGCTAACTCATAACAATGATGCAATGAAGATTTAACACGAGTAATACCATGGTCTACAGCGGAAACATATCCTGAAAATTCTTGCCCTAAACTTAATGGTGTAGCATCCTGAAGATGCGTACGACCTAACTTAACAATAGAATTATACTCGATTGATTTTTCATTTAACTCACTTTTTAAATCCTGTAATGCTGGAATCAATTGATTATGAATGCTTTCTACGGCTGCAATATTTATCGCAGTAGGAAAGGTATCATTTGTAGACTGACTCATATTTACATGATCATTTGGATGTACAGGAGTTTTTGAGCCCATTTCACCACCAAGGATTTCAATAGCCCTATTTGAAATAACTTCATTAAAATTCATGTTTGTCTGAGTGCCGCTGCCAGTTTGCCAGACAACAAGCGGGAAATGATCGTCTAATTTTCCATCAATAACTTCTTCAGCAGCACTATGAATTGCATCCGCAATCTTAGTATCTAAAGTCCCAAAGTCATGATTGACCTTGGCTGCTGCTTTCTTAAGCAATCCATACGCTCTAATGAATTCTCTTGGGAAGCGCTCACTCCCTATTTTAAAATTCTCAAAAGACCGTTGGGTTTGTGCTCCATAATACCTATCAGAAGGAACTTCGATGGGACCAATGCTATCCCTTTCGGTACGAGTTTTCATAAACTAGCTTACTTTCCAAGTATCTCCAGCATTCAATAAATCCTGTACCTTCCCGGATCCTTTCTTATCTTTAGCATGTTTAATTTGATCTACCATATCCTGATTATAAGTTGGTTTATCAATGGAATATATTACACCTATAGGTTCAGGAAGATCAGGATTAGATGTCCAGTTTGATATAATTTGGGCTAATTCTAAATTAGTTTCATCATGAACTAAAATTTCATCTAAACTGTGCTTTTCCATATCCACAACAACAGCTTTAGCCCCTTCTAGTTTTAAACCTTTTGTTTCTTTAGCAAAAAGCATCGGCTGTCCATTTTTTAATTCAATGACATTATCAAGTTTTTGTGATCCAGTATATTCTTCAAAAGCACCATCATTAAAAATGTTGCAATTTTGATATATTTCAATAAAAGAACCTCCATCATGATTATATGCTCTATCCATCATTTCTGCTAGATGCTTTTGCCATCTATCAATTGTTCGAGCAACAAATGTTGCTTGTGCACCTAGAGCTAGTGATGGTGGATTCAATGGAATATCAATTGATCCATATGGTGTAGCTTTTGTTACCTTTCCCACTTCTGAGGTAGGAGAATACTGCCCCTTAGTCAATCCATAAATTCTATTATTAAAGAGTAATACATTTAAATCCATATTTCTTCTCAAAGCGTGCATAAAATGGTTTCCACCTATAGAAAGACCATCTCCATCACCTGTAACAACCCAAACAGATAGTTCTGGATTTGCAATCTTAACTCCAGTTGCTACAGCTGGGGCTCTTCCATGTATAGAATGAAAACCATACGTGTCCATATAATATGGGAACCTACTAGAGCATCCTATCCCTGAGACAAAGACAATATCTTCTTTTTTTCTTCCAAATGTTGGCATCTGTTTTTGAGCTTGTGCAAGTATAGCATAATCTCCACATCCAGGACACCATCGAACGGACTGGTCGGATACAAAGTCTTTTTTTGTAAGTTGTGTAGTTTGTGTTTCACTCATAATCTATCCCAATGTTTTGTTTACGGCCTCTACAATTGTTGCTGCACCAATTGGTCTACCTCTAACTAAATTTAGACCTTTGGCATCAACAAGGTATTCTGACCTAATTAATCTTAGAAATTGCCCCAGATTTATCTCAGGGACTAATATGTTTTTAAATTGAATTAAAATTTCACCTAAATCTTTTGGAAGAGGGCTAATCCATCTAACATGAACGTGCGAAACTTTTTTCCCATTTTCTTGAAGAGTCTCTACCGCTGAACGACATGCACCATATGTGCCTCCCCAACTTAAAACGAGAAGATCACCGCTACCTTCACCAAAAACTTCGGTCTGAGCAATATCATTCTGTACTTTATTTACTTTTTCTTGCCTAGCAACAACCATATTATGATGGTTTTCCGGATCATAGCTAACATGCCCAGTGTTTTCAGCTGTCTCAATACCACCAACCCTATGCTCTAAACCTGGCGTTCCTGGTATAGCCCAAGGCCTCGCTAAGGTTTTTTCATCTCTAAGGTATGGGAAAAAATCACCATCAGCATTTGGTTTTTCAGCAAATTTCACCTCAAATGTTTCAAGTTCTTCAACATTTGGGATATTCCAAGGTTCTGAACCATTTGCTAAATAGCCATCAGTAAGAAGCATAACAGGAGTCATATGTTTTACTGCAATTCTACAAGCCTCATATGCAGCAAAAAAACAGTCACCTGGAGTAGATGCTGCGATTACTGGCATTGGAGCCTCTCCATTTCGTCCATAGAGTGCTTGATTTAAATCTGATTGTTCTGTTTTGGTAGGTAAACCTGTACTAGGCCCACCTCTCTGCACATTAATGACTACGAGAGGTAGTTCAGTCATAATTGCAAGGCCCAGGGCTTCACCTTTCAACGCTATACCGGGTCCGGATGTAGTTGTTATAGCTAAACTTCCAGTATAAGCCGCTCCAATAGCGGAGGTTACCCCAGCAATTTCATCCTCAGCTTGAAAAGTTTTTACACCAAAGTGTTTCCAAGCGGACAATGTATGTAAAATATCGCTAGCAGGTGTTATTGGATAACTTCCTAAAAATAATTCAAGACCAGACTTTTCTGCGGCAGCTAATAAGCCGAGTGAAGTTGCGTAATTACCATTAATATTTCTATATGTTCCAGGTGGAAGAGATGCCTTTTCGACTTTAAACCTAGTAGTGAATAACTCAGTAGTGTCCGCATAATTATATCCAGCATTCATAGCTCTAGTATTTGCTTCAATAATATCATCTTTGCCTGCAAATTTTTTCTTTAGCCAAGATTCAGTTGCATCCAAAGGGCGATCATACATGTAAAATAATACACCCAATGCAAAGAAATTCTTGGTTCGAAGAACTAATTTCCCATTTAAGTCAAGATCCTCACAGGCTGCTTTCACCATTTTATTCATTTCGATAGGAATAATAGTAAAGTAGTCATCTAAGGATCCATCTTCCGCTGGATTTGAATCATATCCAGCGAAATTAAGGTTCTTTTTTACAAAAGCATCTGTGTTCATTATAATAGTTCCACCTGGTATTACATCTTTCTGATGAACTTTTAATGCAGCTGGATTCATAGCAACCAACACATCCGGTTTATCACCTGGAGTATGGATGTCTTTTGATGAAAATTTAAGCTGAAAAGCACTTACGCCAGCCAACGATCCTGCTGGTGCGCGAATTTCAGCTGGAAAATCAGGGAGTGTACTGAGATCATTACCCACAATGGCTGTGGTTTCGGTAAAACGTCCACCGGTTAGCTGCATTCCATCACCAGAGTCTCCAGCAAACCTAATTACAGCTTCATCAATTGTTTTAAAATTTTTTCCCATTTTTATTTTATACCTTATTATCTATTTTGTAGAAAAAATCAGATTAAAAAAAATTTTTAAATATCTGCCTTAAAATAGTTTTTTGCCAAAATTATTATTTTTGAATTTAGGCAGGTGCCCCTTATTCCAAAAACAAATTAATTACACTTATTGCTTATTTTATTTTTAAGATTTAAGACTGCTAAATAACTGATTAAGAGACTTTCGATATGGTAAAGATACCACAATATCCACTAAAGCAAAGACTTAGATATGCAATTGATAATTACATGTCTAGGGGAAGCTCCTCCATTTTTATGGCGCTGCTTCTTACCTTCTTAATTGGTTTCATTATTATGGTTTTTGTAAGATTGATAGCCAATTCTTTTTTTCCAGACGATACTTTGGATAGTTGGCTAGAGATTCCATGGAGAGTTTATGTTGCTGTAATGGAAGGATCTGCTGCAGAAACAGATGGAGACAGCAATTGGCTAGCAAAACTCAGTTCCATCTTAGGAGTTTTGGTGGGACTAATTCTGTTTTCTAGTATGGTTGCATTTATCACCAGCGTTTTTGAAGCAAAGTTAGATGATTTGCGTAGAGGGCGTAGTATCGTACTTGAAAATAATCACACGCTAATTTTAGGATTCGGCGATAGGATCTTAGAAATTATTCGAGAATTGATAGAGGCAAATGATTCAGAACCAGATGCAGCAATAGTTATTTTAGCAGAAGATGATAAAGAAAATATGGATAATTATATACGCGATAATATTCTTGATTTTAAGACTACACGAGTAATAACAAGGTCTGGTGTTGTTACGAATATTAATAATTTGAAAAAAGTAATGGCAGAAAATGCCAAATCCATCATCATAATTAATAGCGCTGCAAGTTGGCAACCTGAACAAGAAAAAACCCTTGCTGATGCATTGGTTTTAAAATCAATTATGTCAATTATTGCAGTGTGTGAAGGTAAAGAACATCCACCCATAGTTTGCGAGATACACTCAGACCGAGATCGAGATCTTGCTCAAAATATTTCAAATGGGACAGTGAAGGCTTTAAACGAAGTAAGCGTATTATCTCGAATGATAGCTCAATTAGCACTTAGTCGAAATGGCTTATCTGTGGTCTACGGTGATATGGTTGGCTTTGATGGAAATGAATTCTATTTTTACAAACCAAATGAAGGTTGGTCTAGCAACCTCACTTTTGAAGAAAGCATAAACCGCTTTCATAGTAGCACACCAATGGGAATACACACTTCCGAAGGTAAAATCATTTTAAACCCTGCAAAAGATAAACCTATAAATTCTGATGATGAACTCATTATTTTTGCTGAAGATGATTCAACAATTAAATATTTTAGTGAGGCCGTATTTACTCCTACCATTAATTCAATACCAAAAGTACAATTAGATGTTCACACCCAACGAGTTGCTTTGTTAAACTGGACACCAAAGACAAAAATAATTGTTGAAAAACTCTGTAGCTATTTGCAGAAAAATTCCGAAATAAATGTGTTTGCATCGTCCTTATCCAATGACATGGAAACCACAAAAAAATCGTTAGCAGATAGATATCCTGATATAAAAATAGATATAAAAGATATTGATTTTAACGAACTGAAAGATCTAGAAAATATAGATCCTCAAAGTTTTGATAGTATCCTTATCCTTTCTCCGGGTGGAGCAACCATAGAAGAAATGGATGCCTATGTTATATCGTTGCTAATTCGTATAAGACAAATACTGCTTGCGAAGGTTGGTACTGAATCTCAGAATTACGATTGGCCAAAACTGATTACGGAAGTAATGGATAGTGAAAACATAGATATTATTTTAAACAGCGGGGTTGAAGATTTCATGGTATCAAATCAATTTGTCTCACAAATTATGGCCCAAGTGTCAGAGGAGCCACTAGCTCTAGATGTTTACGACGATTTATTCCATGCTGACGGTAGTGAAATATATATAAAACCTGCCTCCAACTATTTTAACTTTTCAGATTCTGGTTCGATTACTATAAAGTATGGCGAATGTATGCAGGCAGCTCAATTACGTAATGAGATAGTTTTAGGATTGCAACTTTACAAAGAGCATAAAGATAAAGAGAAAATGTTTGGGATTAAATTAATTCCAGATAAGAATACCCTTTTTAATATTTCTTCAAAAGATGGGTTTGTTGTACTTGCCCAAGATGAAGGCTAAAAAGACATGAATGATCGAGAAAAAATAAGACTCACGACTCTTAGTCACGGATCTGGCTGAGCATGTAAAATTGGTCCGGGTGACCTTTCAGAAGTTTTAGCGAATTTGAAACAACCAAATCATGATTCTGTAGTGCTTGGATTCCATGGGTCCGATGATGCAGCTGCGGTAAGACTAAGTGATGGGAAATTATTGGTGCAAACTGTTGATTTCTTCACCCCTGTCGTTGATAGCCCTTATGACTTTGGACAAATCGCAGCTGCAAATTCACTATCTGATATATACGCAATGGGAGCAAAACCACTGTTTGCCCTTAATATAGCAGGCTTTCCTATAAATGATCTACCAAAAGCAATGCTTACGGAAATTCTACAAGGAGGAGCAGATAAAGCTAATGAAGCTGGTATACCTATTGTTGGAGGACATTCCGTTGATGACAAAGAACCCAAATATGGTTTGGTAGTAACAGGCGAGGTTCAAGAATCAAAAATGTGGAAAAATTCAGGAGCACGACCTGGAGATTCTTTAGTACTAACAAAACCGCTTGGTACAGGAATTATAGCGACAGCAATAAAAAAAGGTCTTGTAACTGACGAAATTATAAATATCGCAATAAAAAATATGTCTATGCTTAATAAAAAAGCAGCAGACGGCCTGAAACCGTTTGATATTCATGCTGTTACTGATGTTACCGGGTTTGGTTTATTAGGACATTTAGCAGAAATTTGTAAAGGCAGTAAAGTTTCTTCAGAAATTTATTTTTCTGAGTTGGACTTTCTCCCTTCCGTGGATACCTTGGCTGAATCTGGTATCATACCAGGAGGAACAAGAAGAAATTTTGAATATTTAAAAAATGATATAGCATTTGATTCCAAATTAAGTAATACGCAAAGATATTTAACTTGTGATGCTCAAACATCTGGAGGACTGCTGATAGCTTTAAACCCAGAGGATGCAAAGATATTTGTAGACTCAATTTATCCTGAGGCGAAAATAATCGGTCATATTTCTGATAAAAACTCAACCCTTATAAAAGTTACTTAGTTATATACGACTAAAATCATCGTATTATATACTTGATTCATATTCATATTTTTCCATAACATGGAATTATTAATAAATACATATGTTAAAAATCACCAGAAAAGTTGAATATGCACTAATAGCTCTTCGCCATCTTCAACAAAATGAGCGGGGTAAATTATGCTCTGCCAAGACTTTGTCTACAGAGTATGGAATTCCTAAAGAATTGCTTGCTAAAATTCTTCAGAAACTATCGAAAGAAAATATTATTTTATCAGTCAAAGGACCGAAAGGCGGTTACAAAATTTCTAAAGATTCAAACACTATTAATATGACAAAATTTTTTGAAATCATGGAGGGTCCTATGGGAATCGTAGATTGCTATTTTGATAGTAATTGTGAACAATTAAGTGGATGTACTATTAGAGAGCCAATAAATCGTATAAATAACAGTATTCGCTCTATGTTTGATAAAATGACCTTAGCAGATATTACGTTCAAATGAAAGCAAAAATAATAGACATTCTTAAACAATGCTACGACCCAGAAATACCAATTGATTTATGGAATCTTGGTTTAATATATGATATTAATATTACTAACACCAAAAATAATAAAAGAGATGTAAAAATTACCATGTCGCTTACTACTCCTGGATGTACAATGGGACAACATATGGCAGGTGACATCAAAAATAAAATTGAGGCGCTGAAAGAAATAAATAATATCGAAGTAACCGTAACTTTTGATCCTCCTTGGACACCAGAGATGATGACCGATTATGCTAGAGAAAAATTAGGATATGATCCTGTAAAAACTAAAAGTAATGATCAAAAAATTAATGTGGAGTGGGAATGAAAAACACACTAAATGAGCAAAAAGCATCAATAAAATCCAAACAAGAGGAATTTCAAAATGCCTCTATCTTTGTTACCAAAAATGCAGTTAAAAGACTTAAAGGCGTCATGAAATCAGACAATAAAGAAAATTACTTTCTAAGGATGTCTGTAGAGGGTGGTGGTTGCTCAGGCATGACGTATAAAATGGATTTTGATGAAAAACAAAAAGAATTTGATAAGGTCTTCAAAAGTAACGGGCTAACGGTCATTTGCGATCTTAAAAGCTGGCTATATCTTAAAGATGTTAAAATTGATTATTCAGATGATCTTCTAAACGGTGGCTTTAAAATTACGAATCCTAATGCTGAAAGAACGTGTGGTTGCGGAACCAGTTTTTCAGCGTAAAAATTATTTTTATAAGAGAAAACATGTCAAACGAACAACAAATAATAGAATCAAATTTAAATAAAGACTATGAATATGGTTTTGTGACAGACATTGAATCCGAAACCCTTCCTCCTGGATTAAATGAAAATGTAATTCGCACCATTTCTAAAAAGAAAGATGAACCTAGATGGCTTTTAGACTGGAGGTTGAAATCTTTAAAACGGTGGAAAAAAATGAAAAAACCTGGCTGGGGTAAAATTTCTTATCCAGAAATTAATTATCAATCCATAAGCTACTTTTCAGAACCGAAAAAGAAACAGCTTTCTAGTCTAGATGAGGTAGATCCTCAACTTTTGGAAACTTACAATAAATTAGGCATCCCGCTTGACGAACAAAAAATGTTGAACGGGATAGCGGTAGATGCAGTTTTTGACAGTGTATCTGTAGCAACAACATTCAAAGATGAACTAAAAAAAGCAGGAGTTGTTTTTTGTAGCTTTTCAGATGCTGTAAAAAACTATCCAAAATTAATCCAAAAATATCTAGGTACTGTAATTCCTAGCTCAGATAACTACTTTGCTGCTCTGAATTCTGCTGTTTTCACAGATGGCTCTTTTGTATACATTCCAAAAGGGGTGCGTTGCCCTATGGAACTCTCAACTTATTTTAGAATTAATGAAGCAAAAACCGGACAATTTGAAAGAACCCTTATTATTGCCGATGAAGGCAGCCACGTAAGTTATTTAGAGGGTTGCACAGCTCCGATGAGGGATGAGAACCAATTACATGCAGCAGTTGTAGAATTAGTCGCACACAAAGATGCTACTATAAAATATTCAACGGTTCAAAATTGGTATCCAGGGGATCCTAAGACTGGGAAAGGTGGTATTTATAATTTTGTAACGAAGAGAGGAACCTGTTTAGGACAAAACTCAAGAATCTCATGGACACAAGTGGAAACAGGATCAGCGATTACATGGAAATATCCTTCTTGTATTTTAAAAGGTGATAATTCAGTTGGTGAATTCTATTCAGTGGCCGTTACAAATAATTTCCAGCAGGCTGATACAGGTACAAAAATGATTCACATTGGGAAAAATACTAAAAGTACTATCATATCCAAAGGCATCTCTGCAGGTAAAGGGCAACAAACTTACAGAGGAGAAGTAAAGATTATGAAAAATGCAGAAAATTCAAGAAATTTTTCACAATGTGATTCGATTCTAATTGGTGATAAATGCGGTGCTCACACATTTCCCTATATTGAGGTAAAAAACCCTACCGCTAAAATGGAACATGAAGCCACAACATCAAATATTGGCGAGGATCAACTGTTTTATTGTTCGCAAAGAGGTATCTCTATCGATGATGCTGTATCTATGATCGTAAATGGATTTTGCAAAGAAGTTTTTAATGAGTTACCGATGGAATTTGCTGTTGAAGCTACAAAATTAATGGAAGTAACCTTAGAAGGAAGTGTAGGCTAACCCCTTAACTTATAAAATAATGTTAGAAATAAAAAACCTTCACGCCAAGGTCGAAAATAAATTCATATTAAATGGTATTAACTTGAACATTAAACCTGGTGAAATTCACGCCATAATGGGAAAAAATGGATCTGGAAAAAGTACTCTCTCCAATATTATTACTGGTAAAGATGGGTATGAAATAACACAAGGAGATATAAAATATAAAAACGAATCTATAACTGAATGGAACCCCGAAAAAAGATCACTTCATGGAATCTTTATGTCCTTTCAGTACCCTGTGGTGATGCCTGGAGTAAACAATACCTATTTTTTAAAGGCAGCATTAAATGCTAAAAGAAAATATAATGGCCAAAAAGAATTGGATGCTGCTAGGTTTTTAAAAATAATCAAAGAAAAACTTCAAGACCTTAAAATGGACTCTTCTTATTTACAACGAGCTGTTAATGATGGATTCTCTGGAGGTGAAAAAAAAAGAAATGAGATTCTTCAAATGCTCACATTAGAGCCTAGCCTATCAATTCTAGATGAAACAGATTCAGGCCTAGATATTGATGCATTAAAAATCATTTCGGATGGAGTAAATAGATATAAATCTCCAGATCGTTCTTTTTTAATTATTACCCACTATCAAAGGTTATTAGAGTATATAGAACCAGACATTGTTCATGTGCTAATTGATGGAGAGATTGTTAAATCTGGCGATAAAAAACTTGCATTAAAATTAGAAGAAAAAGGGTATGGCTGGTTGGAAAAATGAACACTTCTAGTTATCAGTCAGAATTTGAAAAACTTTTAACAAGAGACTATTTTTCTACAAAGTTTAATTCTCAAAGAAAAAATGCTTTTGAACAGTTTTTAAAGAAAAATTTGTCCAAAAAATCTTGGGATGATTTTCGTTTTACAAATTTTTCAGCATTGAAAAAGAATGTTTTCCGCATTTCTGAAATTTCCGACGCCCCGAATAAGAATTTTAAGTATCCTGAACCATTTACTGGAGATAATTACAAAATCGTCTTTAATAATGGTCACTATCAAAAACATTTAACTACTTTACCAAAAGGTGTAGAAATATTCAAAAATCTAGAATATTATAATGACCCTAAAAATAAAGTCGCACAATCAGCTGCTTCACCTTTTGATTTACTTAACACTGCCTTTATGGATAGCGGGATGTCTTTAGTTGTTGAGAATAATATAAAAATAAAATCTCCTATCCTTTTAGTTTTTATTAATGCAGGTAAAGATCAACTAATGATATCTCCCAGAATTCATATTGACATTGGCAAATCTAGTTCTGTTTCTTTGGTTGAACATCATATTGGCTTTGGAAATGGAAATTTTTCAAATTCTACTACAATTCTTTCATTAAAAGAAAATAGTCACTGTAAACACATTAGGTTACAAAAGGATTCAGATCAAGCCATTAACTCAGGAAATATCCACTTAAAACAAGAAAAATACTCAAAATATTATCTCTCACATTTTGGTTTTGGATCTAGCCTAGGGTCCGTTGGGGTAAATTCGGATTTAAACGGTCAGGGAGCTGAGTGTCATTTAAGTGGTTTATGTTTAACGAAAAATCATCAACACTTAGACACTCATATTTTGATTAATCATAAAAGTCCGAATTGCATGAGTTCCCAAAATTTTAAGACTGTTTTGAAAGACTATTCTTCCGGAGTCTTTAATGGAAAAGTTATTGTTCATAAAGATGCTCAAAAAACAGATTCAAGTCAATCAAACAAAAACATATTACTTTCAAAAAATGCACGAATGAATTCCAATCCGCGATTAGTGATAAATGCTGATGACGTAAAATGCTCTCATGGTTCATCTACTGGTGAAATTGATCAAGATGCTCTATTTTATCTGCGGTCTAGAGGAATCGATTACAAAACTGCAAAGTCAATATTAATTCATGGTTTTATCTCTGAAATTTTTGAGTCATTAGAAAATCCAAAAATAGTTAACATAATAAAAAGTGATTTTGATAAATGGATAGAAGATTAGACTCAACCTTAAGTGTAGAAAATAAGCTTAAGAGCCTTCGAGAAATATTTGAAATTTTCGAGAATCCTAAAGACAAATTTCTCCAATTAATGGACATGGCAAAAGACCAGAAACCACTTCAACAGGATGATAAAACAGAATTAAATAAAATTTATGGCTGTTCTTCTCAAGCATGGGTGGTAGCAAAAAACCATGAGAACAACACTTATACATTTCGCACAGATTCTGATGCTCTAATCGTAAAAGGTCTTCTGCAGATTTTAGAAATAATATTTAATAATCAAACATCTGAAGAAATTTTATCAGTCAATAGCCAATATATTCTTCAAGCTATCGGATTGGAGGGGTCTGTGACTAGCCAAAGGAATAATGGTTTTTCAAGTGCAGTCGATAAGATTCATAAACTAGTACAATGAATAATATACCAAAAGAACCAATAAGACTTTTACGAGATGTTGATGCATATATGGTCCCATCTGGAGATGAGGTGAAATTACTAGCAGGAAATCTAGTCAGAATTACTCAAGCTCTTGGTGGAAATTTTACGGTCATTATGAATGGAAATATGGTCCAAATCGCATCAGAAAATGCCGATGCTTTAGGCATTGACATAAAGGAAAAAGAGCCAACCAAAGTAAAAGGTAATCTCGAACAACAAATTTGGGATCAGTTAAAAACCTGTTATGACCCTGAAATACCAGTCAATATTGTTGAATTAGGACTTATATATAACCTTGAGATAAAGGATGCTCAATTAGGAAAAGAAGTAGCGATACAGATGACACTAACAGCCCCAGGGTGTGGAATGGGACCTGTTATTGCTGATGAAGTAGATAGAAAAATTAATGGACTTAAAGATGTCGAGAGTGTTTCGGTTGATCTAGTCTGGGAACCGATGTGGAACAGAGATATGATGAGTGAGGAAGCCCAATTAGAATTAGGCATGATGTGATGTCACAATTATCAAACAAAATTAAATCTGATTTCCCAATTTTTGAAAAATCAAGTTTAGTCTATTTAGATAATGCAGCCACAACTCAAAAACCTCAATCAGTATTAGACTCAATTAACTCTTCGTATACCGAATCAAATGCCAATGTACACAGAGCGTTATATGCTCTTGGTGCGAAAGCTACAGAAAAGTATGAAGGGGCTCGAGAAAAAATATCCGCATTCATCGGTGCAAATTCTCACAAGGAAATAATATTTACTAGCGGCGCAACTGAATCACTTAACTTACTTGCATATTCTTTAGGGAATGATATTAATCCAGGAGATGAAATCCTTATTTCTGAAATGGAGCATCATTCCAATATTATTCCTTGGCAACAACTAGCGAAGAGAACAGGTTCCAGAATTCAATATATTCCTATTACAAAAGATGGAGAATTAGATTTAAATCATTCAGATCAACTATTTAATTCTAATACCAAAATTGTATCTATTACTCATATTTCCAATGTATTAGGTACAGTTAACAATATCAAAAAAATTAGTTCTCTCGCTAATCAATGCGGTGCTACTTTCATAGTGGATGGTGCTCAGGGTGCTGCTCATAAAAAAATAGATGTCAAAAATTTAGGCTGTGATTTTTACGCTTTTTCTGGACATAAAATGTTAGGTCCTACTGGAAGTGGTGTTCTCTGGGGGAAATATGAGTTATTGGAAAAAATGGATCCATTTATGGGCGGTGGTGAAATGATTGATAAGGTTACAATGACAACCGCTACATGGAATGATACACCATATAAATTTGAAGCAGGAACTCCAAATTTTATTCAAGCAATTGGTCTTGGTGCTGCAGTAGATTATTTAGAAGCTATTGGTATGAATGAAATCACAAATCATGAAGAGCATTTAACTAAATATTGTCTACATCAATTAAATAAAATAAAGAATATAGAAATTCATGGCTCTGCAAAAAGTCGAATTGGAGTCATTAGTTTTAATATTAAAGACATACACCCTCATGATTTAGCACAGTTTCTAAATGAATATAATATAGCAATAAGAGTTGGACATCACTGCGCGCAGCCACTACTATCAAAATTAAATGAAACTGCTACTGCTCGCTTGAGTACTTATTTATATAACGATGAACAAGATATTGATAAATTATGCCAAGCTTTGAATGAAATAATATCACACTTTAAATGAAAACAATTCTTCTAGACGATTTTCTTGATAATGGGATTATACGTGAAAAATCTTTTCGGAAAATGGTTAAAGATCATAACATGAAACAGTATGATGGTGAAAAAGTTATCATTAAAGGATGCGCCAGTGTTACTGTTCCTACTTGGGCATACTTAATTCTAGCATCTCAAGTTTCCCAATTTGCAAATAAAATATATTATGGCGAGCCTCGTTATGCAGTGAAAATTTTCAATAGGAGTGAATTAAAATAATGTCAAATCCACGAGTCAGTTGGAAAGATTATTTTATGAATATTGCTCGTGAAGTTGCAACGCGATCAACCTGTGATAGAAAACATGTTGGAGCTGTCATTGTTAGAGAAAAAACTATACTGTCAACAGGATACAATGGAAGTATAAAAGGTCTTCCTCACTGTGACGAAGCAGGATGTGAAATGGTCGATGGACATTGCGTTAGAACCACACACGCAGAAGCAAATTCTATAGTGCAAGCTGCAAAAAACGGTATACAAATTGATCAATCTGAAATATATGTAACTGCCTCCCCCTGCTATAGCTGTTTTAAATTAATCGCAAATGCTGGAATAAAAATAATTTATTATGATGAATTCTATCGCGATAAGCGTATCATTGAAAAATCAAAAGAGATAGGCATTCAATTGGCGAGTTTGGAAGATTAAACTTAATTTTCGGATATGAATGTCCGAACCATAAACTATAAAGATTCTAATAGTAGTCGAGAATTTACCCAGTCTCTTAAACAGACTGGTTTTGGAGTATTAAATAACCACCCAATAGATTTAAATCTTATTTATGATGTATATAATGAGTGGGAAAAATTTTTCAATGGAAATGACAAAAAAAAGTATCTTTTTGATTCTGTAAAGCAGGACGGCTTTTTCCCTCTTGGAACAGAAAATGCTAAAGGTGCAGCTATTAGTGACATTAAAGAATTTTATCACTTTTATCCATGGGGAAGGCTTCCAAGTGACGTAAGCAGTAATACCGAAAAACTTTATAAAGGACTTGTTTCCCTTACTTCTACTTTACTTCATTGGATCCAAGACAAAACTCCAGATCATATAAAATCCTTATTCTCCATTCCGCTACCAGACATGATAATTGATAGCAAAACTCATTTATTAAGAATTATCCACTATCCTCCGTTAGATGGTACAGAAGAACCAGAGGCAATTAGAGGTGCAGCTCATGAAGATATAAATTTAATTACTCTTCTCGTTGCTGGCACAGAACCTGGCTTGCAAGTCCAAGACATTCATGGTAACTGGCATGATGTAAGTTGCGATCCAGGATCTCTAGCAATCAACTCAGGTGATATGCTTCAAGAAATTTCTAGAGGATATTTCCCATCCACCACTCACCGTGTTGTGAACCCCAGTGATAACATCGAAAATAAAAGTCGCTTCTCAATGCCATTATTTCTTCATCCGAGAGATGATATCATTCTATCTAAGCGTTACACTGCCAGAAAATATTTAGATGAAAGGTTGAAGGAGATAGGCCTTAAAGACTAAATATGAAAAGATTACTGATTTTTTTCTTTTTATCAACTTCAATAAAAGCAGAAATATTTGATCTTTCTATCCCTGAAAATGATACCGCTAATTATACTTACGCTGATTTTCGAATTTGGATAAATGAATCTACCGATACACTAAGAGGCATATATTGGTTCATGCATCCTAATAATGGAGATTCAAGAGATATTGTTACAGATACTGCATATCAAAATTTAGCACAGGGACAAAACTTTGCACTTTTGGGTGCTCATATTTTTAATATGCATATGGATACTGGTATTGGTGATGCAGTTATAGCAGCAATGGACTCTTTTGCAATACTATCTCAACATCAAGAGCTTTCTTTTATTCCTTTCTTTATTAATGGATACTCTTGGGGGGGGCAGTTTGCATATCACTTTACAAAATGGAAGCCAGAAAGAATAGTTGGATTCATAACCCAGAAAGGTGGATATCATGACACTACAAATGCTCAGTTAGCCATTCAAGTACCCGCTCTCATGATTGTTGGCGAAAATGACCTTGATTATCGAATTGAAAATTTAACAAATATATTTCTAAACCACCGTCAAGAAGGGGCAAAATGGATCTTAGCAATGGAACCAGGAGTGGGACATACTCTTGTAACAGACTATTCATTTTTGAATTCTTTCTTTAATACAGTAGTTAATCTCCGAATCCCAGACAGTACCAATCTTTTTGAACCAATTGTACTAAATTCACTTTCTGATAGTATCGGATGGCTAGGAAATCAAGATACATACACCATAGGTTCTTGGGAATGCTATGATAGTAATAAAGACTCCTCATCATGGTTTCCATCAAGAATGGTAGGCGAAAAGTGGCAAAATTTTGTTTCTGAATTTTCTACCGACACTAGCTCCTGTTATCCTGTAATAGACAGTAGCTATGTACTTTTTACTGTTGGAATACATGGAGAAAACGATGAATCTAATTTCATAGTAGCGACAAACAATTCATCGCTAATTGACCAATGTTCTGCCCAGTTAGAACTGCCTGAAACAGACAGAGTTTTACATATCAATGGATTTCTAAATCAAACTAATGGTGATTTTAACGCTCCATGGAATTGGCATATAATTCCAAATGAATGGGAATTAGCAGAGATTTCTGTAGATATTTGTAACGGATCGCCATTCGATGTGGAAAATAATTTAGAATATTGGATAGATGATATTGGGCAACTTTGTAATTGGGGAAGCTACATTAAAAATGAAATTATATCTGGTTGTAATAGCGATGAGGTTCTCCTTTGGGATAACTGTTACTCTATAGCTAATACTACTGAATTAGATCTATCTAACAATAATTTATCTGGTCCTTTAGATCCAGAGATTGGTGCTTTAGTCAATTTAAATTACATTAACCTTAGATTTAACAACCTCACTGGCTCTATTCCCGAATCCATAGCCAATCTTACTAACCTTACTACACTAAGTTTGTCAGACAATTTTCTTGAAGGAGAAATACCAGTTGAATTGGGGAGCCTTGCCAATCTAGAAAATTTATACTTACACAACAATCAATTGTCTGGACAAGTACCTAATATCTTTTATGAAATGAATAACCTTGTACATTTGACTCTTTTTGAAAATCAATTAAGTGGAAATATTCCTGAAAGCATATGCAATATTTATAACAATATCGAATATCTAGGACTCCATACAAACCTATTCTGCCCTCCTTATCCTATCTGCATCAGCTATGAGGATCTAGGTTCTCAAGACACAACCAATTGCGATTTTGCATTCATCAATGAGGAGAATGATTTATCAGATTTCGCTCTTTTCAAGGTTTACCCAAATCCATTTAATCCTATCACAAATATCAAGTTTAGCACCTCCAATAATTCTTCACTTAAAATTTTTGTTTATGATATAAAAGGGAAACAGGTTTACTCTTTTGTAGAAAACAAACAAACAATAGGCCCTCAATCCTTCCAAATCAATGGTTCAGAATGGGAAAGTGGAATTTATTTTTTAGAATTGAAAAAGGTGGGAAATAGATTGGTCAAAAAAATAATGCTAATAAAATAGTGCTATTCAGATAAACTTTGAGAAACCATTTCAGCTATATCAAGCACCTTTATATTTTCTTCATTCTGAGTGGTCTTGACTCCGTCTTCTAACATAATATTACAAAAATTACAAGCAGCAGCGACAGTATTTGCTTTGGTACTTACCGCTTGTTTTACTCGATTCTGATTAATTCTTTCGCCTGTTTTTATTTCATACCACATATTTCCACCTCCTGCTCCGCAACAAAAGGATTCTGATTTTGCCTTTTCCATCTCTTTAATCTTTCCCTCTCTAAGAACAGATTGAAGAACACTTCGGGGGGCATCATACTCATTATTATGCCTACCCAGGTAGCATGGGTCATGAAAAGTTACATCTTCATCTACCCATGGCTGGGGTTCGATTTTATTTTCTTGAATAAGTTCGTCTATAAATTGAGAATGATGAACAACATCGAGCTCAATTCCCATCTCAGCATAATCATTTTTTAAAGTGCTAAAACAATGAGGACATTGCGTAACAATTTTCTTAAACTCATATTGATCAAAAGTCTCCCTGTTTTGTTCTGCCATTGTTTGAAAAAGATACTCATTGCCAATCCTACGGGCTGAGTCTCCTGTACACATCTCTTCATTGCCTAAACATCCGTAATCAATTTCCGCCTTGTTTAATATATCTGCAACCGATTGAGATATCTCTTTCCCTCTGTTGTCATATGCTCCACTACATCCTGCCCAATAAAGGACATCAACTTTTTTCTTTTCGCGCATAAGTGGGACGCCATATCCATCCATCCATGCTTCTCTGTCTTGTGGAGAAAGTCCCCATGGGTTACCGTAATTTTCCATTTTTTCAAAGGTTTCCATAGCCTCCTCAGGAAACTTGGATTCCATCATAACTAAATCTTGCCTAGCTCGTAAAATATCTACCATCGGCTCATTTCCAACTGGACATACCTCAACACAGTAACCGCAAGTAGTGCAACTCCAAGCTGCCTCTTCCGTTAACATCCAATCGGTTAAAGCTTTATCAACAGACTCACCTTTTGCTAAAATATCTAAATTTTCATTGAAAAAATAGCGTTTGTTTATCTCAAGAGCAGATGGGGATAATTCTTTTCCCGTCTCGTAAGCTGGGCATGCATCTTGACACCTACTGCATTGGATACATGCATATCCATCCAGCAATTGAGCCTGAGGTAAATGCTGGATCTGAGCTGCTCCAAATTGTTCAATATTATCATCTTCAAAGTCAATTTTTTCTAAAGTAGCCATGGATTTTCTTTTCTCTGCGGCCATTATATTAATGGGACCCATAAAAAGATGTGCATGCTTTGAATAAGGAAAATAGGGTAAAAAAAGCAAGATTAACCCCAATGCAAGCCACCATGTAATATGCTCCATTACTAAAATTGTATCATGGTCCATTCCAATCCAAATTTTTGATACCAAATTAGCTGCAGGTTGAGACCAGTCTGAATGAGATCCGGCGATTTCAAAGGATGCAGATAAAAATCTGGATCCAACATGAACTAAAATAAATGATCCAACTAATAAAGAATCAAATCGCATACCTTTTAAAGCAGAATTCGAAATCATAACAGGTGCACTGATCTGCAAACGTTTATCTTTTAAAACAAACCTCCTAGCCAAAAAGTATATTACACCTAAAAGGACCAATACCGAAAAAATATCAACAGAGATTCTATATATATCTCCTAAGAAATGGTTTGGAAGAAATTTAAAATTTGGAATTAGGCCGTACAAAACATCTATAATATTGACAAACAGATATAATGAGAACCCCCATGCAACTAGAGCATGAATAAACCCCACAACCGGTCGAGTCTTAAAAAGTGTTTTTTGTGAAATAAAGGTATCTACACCTACTTTCCAATTCTGGGCAACTTTCTTCCAATCAATGGGATCTTTACCTAATCCAATAACACGAAACATTTTTGTGAAGGTGAAGAAGGATGCACCGAGACATGCAACAGTTAAGACGATAAAAATTATTTTTTCAGTAACCGTAAGCAAATTTTTACTTATATTTTTATTAACGTTTTAGTTATATATATAACGTAAACGTAAGTATTTGAAAAAGTCAAGAATATCATGTAATATTTATTTTAATTTACGTTTTAAAGTAGTGTGTTGAAGAAAAAAGTACTATTGATTTTTTAGCGCTTCAGTGAGCTTAGGGACTATCTCGAGAACATTTCCAACAACCGCATAATCAGCAATTTCAAATATTGGAGCATCTTTATCTTTATTGATCGCAAGAATAGCTTTGGCACCTTTCATTCCTACAACGTGTTGAATAGCACCAGAAATACCGAGCGAAAAATACAACTTTGGTGCAACATTACTTCCTGAACTTCCCACTTGACGAAAAGAATCTATCCATCCAGAATCCACAACAGGCCTACTCGCAGACACTTCAGCACCTAAGACCTTAGCAAGCTCAAAGGCCATTGGAATATTTTCTTCTTTTTCTATTCCTCTCCCAACAGAAACAAGTAATTCAGCACTTTCTAAATCAACATCTCCGGCATCCTCCTGAAAAGGATCTTCTGTTTTAGAACGGACAATACTTGAGTCCAGGTTAACATCAAAGGCCTTGGCAGAGCAAGAACCTGGCGTAATATTTTCTTCAGTAAATGCAGCAGATTGGAAACTCAGAATAACTTGATCTGTACTAAAAGATGCAGTTGCATTTAGCTTGGCATTTAAAACCTGTTTCACAAAGCTACCCTCGGAAAAGGATATAATATCTGGTATAAAAGGGATATCTAAGGCAGCACTAACGCGAGGCATAAAATCTCTAGTTTGGTAAGTATGCCCCGTAACTATTATTTTTGGAGAATTTGCTTCTATAATTGTTTTAACAATATTTGAGTATCCATCCGCATTGTAGGTGGAAACTAATTCATGATTTACCGTAATGACATTTTCAAGATCAAAAGATAAACATTCACTCGCAATTTGTTCACAATGCTTGCCAATTGCAAGTGCGACCACTTTACCACCTAATTCTTGAGCACCCACTATAGCTTCTTTACTCAAACGATGTAAAGAACCCTGACTATCTTCTAAAACAACTAAAATATCCATGGACTTAAAATACCTTTATCTCAGATTTTAAAATTTCTACAATTCGACTAACCGCAACGTCCACATCTGCCTCTATTACTTCTGTTTGTTTGGACGTTTGAGGAATAAAAATTTTATCAATAGTCTGAGCTTGTTTTGATGCTAAGTCTGAGGAAATACATTTAATTACTTTTTTCTTGGCGCCCATGATTCCTTTCAAAGAAGGATATCGAGGTGTATTTAACCCTGACTGAATACTTATAGAAGCAGGGAGAGGTAATTGAACCCATTGAAACCATCCCGCCTCTAGTTCTCTTTTCACCTTAATATGGTCTCCTTCTAATCTAGTTTCAATAGCAAGAGTTGCAGTAGAAGCACCGAGCATTTCTCCTATCAGTACTCCAGTTTGTCCCATACCAGTATCATCCGATTGAAGGCCAGATAGTACTAAATCAAAGTTTTCTTCTTTTAAAACAGTTGTGAAACTTTTAGCAATCAAGAGAGGATCCTTTACTATCTCAGGGCTTTCTTTAATATGAATACCCCTATCTGCACCTTTTGCTAATCCTTCCCTAATCACTTTCTGAACACGGTCAGGACCCATACTAACGATAACGACTTCACCCTCATCTAATCTTTCTTTGATAAGCAACGCCTCCTCAAGAGCATAGTTATCAGGAGGATTCATTACAAAAGTAACAGAAGACTCCTCTATCCAGTTTTGGTAATTGTTTAAAGGAAGAGCTGATTCAGAACCAGGAACTTGTTTTACTAATACTGCAATTTTCATTTTTTTTATTATGCTAAAAATTTGTTTAATTTATCACTTACCAATTTAATAGTTATCGGACTGGTCATCAAATAAGATGAATGAATTAGTTAAAAGAATTATATTAGAGTCTGTTTTCATTTTTGGAAGTATCATTTTTTTATATTGCTTATATATACTATGGGCAAAGAGAAGCTTTCGAAATGCAAACAAAACTAAGAAATGAAAATCCTTTGAGATTTACAATATCTTGAGTTAGTTTCTAGCTACTTGGGTTTATAATCATTAAACCAAATTAATAATCAAAATTAAATGGAGCTTTTTAATGACTAAATTGTTAAAAATATTTTTTGCCCTTATTTTTTCCTCACCTTTTTTAATTTCACAAACTATTCAAGCCAATTGGGAATGTGTTGGAGCTTTTGTAGAATATACACATGTAGTCAGAGAATTTGAGAGTCCAGAAGATTCTACAGATGGCACGTACGACATAACGGTTTCTTGGCCTCAATCAACTAGTCCATTTTATACTGGCGCTCCTTTATATACTAGAACCATAAAAACTTACGCAATTGGAGATACAGTTACTGTTGTACAAGTCCCATTAGTGAGCCCAGAATTATTAGCTTTATATGGAGTAGCTATGAATGTTGACCTTAATGACGATGGAACATTTACAATAAATGAAGGCAGTACTTATCCCACTACAGAAGCAGAAAATTGTAGCACATATGCTACTTTCCCTGCAGTATCTGAAGATGGTACTTGGACTGGTGGAACAGGGTTTACTCATCCTGATAATCCTAATAGATATTCCATGGGTTGGGGTATCAGCTTATCGGATGTTTTTGCACAATTTGGTGCTGCTGACCTAGCAGGTGGTACATATGGTGTTGATTATGGGGTTGGGACAGATATGGAAAACTGGGGTCGAGTAACTCTTGACTACACCGATGCTGACCATACTGTACCAACAAATTTAGATATTTTCTGGGAAGCTCACGATGGTACTGCTAGTGGACTGGGTGTAAATGATGATGGACAGCTTAATGACTTTTTTGGTGTTTTTGGATCTCCAGCAGATACTGTTACAATTACGAATACAGAAGGTTACTTAGCATATCTACATCCCGACACCATGCTTTGGTATAATCTTGGGTGGACCGGATCTGGTGAATCATTTTCTATTCCTGCTATTGGAGCAGGCGGAAATACGGTTGACCCAACAGATCCAAGTTCTTTTGAAATTGATCCAATTTCTGGAGACACCTTACCTTCAGGAACTGTAATGGCTTACAACGGTTATCTTTTTGATCCTGCCGGTGCAGATGGTATACCTTTTAGCGGCGATGAAGGATTAGCTCCTACTGGATATTTTCTTACGTATAATTATTTAGAAGCTGGACAAAGATTTACTGGAACTTTTCAAGCTTTATTAGGCGCAGGAATGGGCTTGGAAGATGCTTTAAATGCTGCTGCTGATTCAGTTGCAAGTGTGTATGTTGGAGCAGACACTTCAGCACTAATAGGCAGTCAGGTTGGTGCGAGCCTAAATGCTGATTACCTAGCTTGTCTTCAATCAGGTGCAACCGAAGCACAATGTAATGCAATTTTAGAAGCAGGACCTACAATGGCATTAGTAGGTGTTCAGCAAGCATGCATTGATGAAGATGGGTTTTATGATGGTCGCGTTGATGATTCTGGATGGGATTTTGACCCTGAATATGGGACAGGTCGTTTGGTATTTGAAGTTGATAATAGTTGCATAGTTGATAATACGACGCAAAGAGTTAATACTTTTTGGGTCAATTCAGCATTAGTTGAACTTGATGAAACCGCTCCAATCGCAAGTACATTTGAATTAATGGGCAACTATCCAAATCCATTTAACCCAGAAACAAAAATAAAATTCTCAACTGAGCGTGACTCTAATGTTGAAGTAACTATTTATTCACTTCTTGGTGAAAAAATCAACACTATTCAAAATGGTCAATTAAGTGCTGGGACCTATAACATCTCTTGGATTGGACAAGATCAGAGTGGCAATAAAGTTCCCAGTGGAGTTTATTTTTACGAAGTACGATCTGATAATCGTACCGCCAAAGGTAAAATGTTATTATTGAAATAATATAAAATCATTCTTACTTTACAAATTAAATAGCCTCAAAATTTTGAGGCTATTTAATTTGTAATTAGACAAGACATGCTAAAACTTTTTTTAATACTTCAAGTATTCTTTTCCATAGTTTTTGGTGTATCCATAAACGGAGTAGTCTCTGATTCTACTAGCGGATCACCACTAATAGGTGCAAATGTAATACTCAAAGGTACCCCTCTTGGAGCAGCTACAAATACAGATGGAAAGTACTCAATAAATCAAATCCCAATGGGCGACTATATTTTGTCTGCTTCTTATTTAGGATTTAAATCCTACGAGAAAAAACTTAGCTTTCAAAATCAAGAGAATCTTAAGATTGACATTCAAATGATACCTGAGGCAATAAAGATGGAAACTTATGTTGTAACTGCTTCTAGAAGAAGAGAAAGAGTTGAAGATGCTCCTGCAGCAATTTCCGTAATATCTAAAGCTGAAATTCGAAGAGAAAGTAATACAAACCTAGGTGATTATTTAAAAGGAACAAAGGGAATTGATTTTACCCAGTCTGGAATAGATAGCTACAATATGACAGCAAGGGGTTTTAATTCATCTTTTAGTTCTAGACTATTGACACTTACCGATGGCAGGATGGCAAATGTTCCATCCTTAAGGTTAACAGCATACAATGTTATACCAGTATCTTTTGAAGACGTTGAGCAAATTGAAGTTGTTCTTGGCCCTTCCTCTGCTCTTTATGGACCCAATGCCCACAGTGGTGTTTTAAATATCGTAACCTCCTCTCCACTTAGAAATACAGGCACTAGTATAAACATTCAGGGAGGGATGCTAAGTCAAAGCAATACAGATTTATTGAAAAAATTAACTTTCCGCACTGCGCATAAATTTGGAGACATCGGCTTTAAAGTCTCTGGGGTCGCCTTATCAGGACAGGACTGGACTCATATTAACGAAGATGAATATGAGGGTCATGACCCAGCAATGATTGGAAGACCAAATTTGAAAAAAGATAGGCTCGACCGTGGCGGTCGTTTGGCACTTGAAAATGATAATAATCCCATTTTTAGTCAAGATATGATGAGTGAAGTTCCAGGTTCGGATGAGTCTTGGATTGGAAATTATTGGGGAGATTTAATTTCTGCATCTGGAGGTGAGGATGGCTCTCCAACCATAACTGCTGAAATGGTTGCAGAAGCCTCTTCAGATCCTTTCCACAGATTTACGCTCGATAATGGAACAGTACTTTGGTTTGTTACTGAAGAAAAAATTGGAAATTATTATGCGGATGGCATAGATAATGATGGCGATGGGTACGTTGATGAACAAATTGACATAGGAATTGATGATGAGGAAGAAGCGTGGGTCGACGGAGTGGACAATGATGGAGATGGATTTATAGATGAAGTAGATGAATTAGGAAGTGCCTGGCTGGATAGATTTGGAGTCGTAAGTGATTTAGACAACTTAAGTTCTGTTACAACTAATTATAGTACTCCAGATTCTAATTGGAGTATTGTAGATGACCGGCACAAATTTGGTTTTGGGGATTACACATACGATTCTAATGGAAAAATCGTATTTGATACCAATAACAATGGAATCTTCGATGACAATTGGGGGTCTAATGGATTAGATGATGATAATGATTGGGGACTATATAAAGATAATTATGGGAACGCCTACAATGTCTCAGAAGAACCCTTTGTTGATCTTAATGGAAATGGGGTTTACGATGAAGATGTTGGTGAAAGTTACATTTTTGGAACTGTATTGCTAGACTATGGTCTGGATGGAATTCCAGCTGAGGATGTGAACGGGGATGGAGATTATGATGATGAAGGTGACATAGCACCTGACTATGGAGAAGGAAATGGTGTCTGGGATGGAGAGACTTTTGAGAACTTAAATAATAGTACTATAATCGTAGATGGAGTAAGCATTGAAACATGGGACCAGTTTGAAAATAATGATTTAGATGGTAATGGTGCACCCAGTGTGGGAGAAGTTGGTGTGGATGAATTTGATGAGAAAGATTTTAGGATGCAATATGGTAATCTTACGAATATTTACAAGGATGCAAATAATGATGGAATCAATGATTTCCCAGATTTTAATGTTCGCAATTATCGATATGACCTACGAATGGATTGGGAACCAAATTCTGATTTAACCATGAGTTTATCTCATGGGTACGCATGGGCAAGGAATATAAATATCACTGGTATCGCTAGATACTTAGCTGATGGCTGGGTTTATCGCTACTACCAAGCGAGGACAAGATACAAAAACTTTTTCCTTCAAACATATCTTAATTCAAGCTATTCTGGTAATATGGATCGGCCTACAAGGAATCTAGCAACTGGAAGTGTAATTTACGATCGATCAAAAAAATTCAGCGCACAACTTCAACATATAAATGAATGGAAAAATGGAGATTTTAGGTTTGTTTGGGGCTTAGACTATTTTCTGACTATGCCTGATACAAGGGGGACAATCTTATCTGACAAAGATATTTTAGATAGAAGAGATAACAATGGAAATGGAGAAGCCGGATCGCCCTACGTTTTTGATGATAAAAATGATAATACTTGGTATGATGATGGAGAGGGATATTCTAGATGGGATACAGATAATTTAACCCAATTCGGTACTCCTAATGATTCAAGTTATAATGATTCTGTTCTTGGAGCAATTGCAGATAAATTAGATAATGATTATGATAGTGATGACTACAATGACTTAAATAATAATGGTATCCCTGACTTTGTTGATTCCAACAGCAATGGCCTATATGACGCTGGAGAGACTATTGAGCCTGGTGTGCATTGGCTCGGAGAGCAAAATTTCATTGTTTATGCGAATGGATTAGATGATGATAATGATGGGAAAGTAGATGAAAATATTGACGAAGGTATTGACGAAGCATCTGAAGACAATCGATATACTGTGAACGAGTTCGGTGTTTACTATCAAGTAAACTGGAAACTGAATCCTAAAATCGAGCTTATCCAAGCTACTCGGTTAGATATTCATGACCGATTAACAAATTTTATCGAATTTAATAATCAAAACTACGGATCTGGATATAATCCTTTTAACTGGAACTTCAACCTAGACAAAACAAATGGTTTACAGGTCTCTCCTAAAATAGGTCTTGCATACAAACCAAAAGAGAATCAAAATTTTAGAATTACATGGGCAACGGCTTTTAATACACCTACAAACCAAGCATTATTCTTAGATATTTTTGTAACAAGAGTATCTGTATTTAAAGTGTATGCTAGGGGTGCAGATGGTGGGTATGTATTTCCTCGTGATGAAAGTGGGACACCCTACTATTATAGACCCACAGAAGGGGTGTATGAACCACTTGATACCGCAAACTCGATCCTCTTCTACCCTTCTACCGATCCAAAAATTGAAGGTTTTTATGGACAGGAGGTAAAAGACTTACCGGAAATTGGGCCTGAAATTGTTAAATCTTGGGAGATTGGATACAAAGGTAGATTAAACCAAAGATTATTTGGTACCCTTGATATTTACACTAGTAATTATAGTAGCTTTGTTAGCCCTGTTACTTTTATTACACCAATAGTTGTCGAAAAATCTGTTCTGGAAACAGACTACAATAACGATGGAACGATTAATAGAATTGAAAATATCGTAAACAACAATATTATTGATTCCGATGACTATGATGAATCTTTTAACCATTGGAGAAATGGTTTGGAAGGTGTTACTGCTATGGATACTTTTCCTGGCTATACTCCCCCTGTAGTTGTGGGATATATAAACTATGGTAATGTGAATATGTGGGGATTTGATGCAAGCCTTACAGGATTAATCAATTTGGAATGGTCTCTGGACTTAACATATTCCTACCTAGGCATGACTGAATTTTTAAATCCGATTACGAACTCAGTAGATCCAATTAATGCTCCGAGACATAAAGCTGGAATGAAAGTACAATACAACCCTAGAAGATATCCACTAACCGCATCGCTTAACGGAAGATTTGTAGACGGTTTTAAATGGTCCTCTGGAATTTATTTTGGAAATATCCAACCATATTCTGTTCTTGATTTACACTTGGGATATAAAATTAATGATATTGTAAAAGCAAATTTTACCGTTTCAAATTTATTGAATTACAGACACACAGAAATCATTGGTGGTCCATCCATTGGAAGAGTCGCGCTTTTACGATTTACAACAACTTTTTGACCCTACTTTTAACAGCCCAATTTTTTTCAATATTTAGCAAATCGAAATATCTTTAGGTTGAAACTAACCTATACGTAAGGTATTTTACTTATGAGTAAATATGTTAAAAGATACCTTATATACCGTTCCACAGTTATCTAAAGAATTAGATATAACTGAACGGGCTATCAGATTTTACGAGTCAAAAGGCCTTGTAAAGCCAAATCGTGCAGGAAATACTAGAATTTTCAATTATAAAGACCGGGCTCGCTTATTAATTATTCTACGTGCAAAAAAATTAGGGTTTTCTCTTAAAGACATAAAGACATATCTTGATTTATACGAGGTAGATCCATCTCAAAAAATTCAATCAAAAAATGCTCTTGAAGCTATTTCTTATCGATTATTCCAACTAGAAGATCAAAAAAAAGAAATAAACTTTATAATCAAAGAACTAAAATCCTTAAAAAATGATATAGCAAAGACACTCAAACATTAAAAGTAAATCTATGTTATAAAATTAACGAACTTGATGAATAAATTAAAAAATAATAATAATGATTCCATAGGTATTTTAGGATCTGGGTTGATGGGCCATGGCATAGCATATGTAGCAGCTATTTCAGGTCTCAAGGTGTTAATGCTTGATTTAACTATAAATCAAGCAACTAAGGGATTGCAAAAAATTTATCAAATTTTAGATAAAAATCTAAAAAATGGCTTTATCACAAAACAAGAATTAGTTGATATTAAAAGCCGGATTGAAGTAAGTAATAATTATGAAGAACTAAAAACTAAAAAGGTTGTTATTGAAGCTATATACGAAGATTTAGATATCAAAACTAAAGCACTTAAAACTGCAGAAGAATATTTGAATCCTAACGGTTTTTTAGCATCCAATACATCTACCATTCCTATTTCTATTTTAGCTTCCAAACTAATCAATCCACAAAACTTTATCGGTTTACATTTTTTTTCTCCAGTTCATAAGATGAAATTGGTTGAAGTAATAAAAGGGGAGAAAACAAGCTCTGGAACTCTTAGTCATGCTCTCAGTTTTGCATTACAAATTGGGAAAGCACCTATTGTTGTAAATGATAGTCCGGGGTTTTACACTACGAGAGTCTTTATAAGATATCCTTTTGAAGGAATGGCAATGTTAAGTGAAGGAATTAAAGCAACTTCAATTGAAAATGCAGGTAAAAAAGCTGGATATCCAGTTGGACCACTAGCATTAAGTGACGAAGTAAATATTGCTTTAATAGAAAGAATTAGAAAGCAAATACTAAAATATGATAAGAATAATTCTACAGGCACTTGGGAGAACGTAATTGAGTTAATGATCACAAATTTAAATCGTGAGGGAAGATCTGGAAATGGTGGTTTTTATAACTATCCGAAAAATCAAAAAAAACATCTCTGGGAAGACCTTGAAAATTACTTTCCAGTTTCGACCGATGAGATACCAGAAAAAGATATTGCTGATAGACTAATATTTGCTCAAATACTAGAGGCAATAACTTGCTATGAAAAAAATATTATTACCTCAGCTAAAGATGCAAATACTGGAAGTATTTTAGGACTGGGATTCCCTAGCGATTCTGGTGGCGTGTTGCAATTTGTAAATGATTATGGAATATTAAAATTCAGAGATCGCTCTTTAGAATTAACAGAGCGATATGGTAAAAGATTTACACCGCCTAAGCTATTAAATGAAATGGTCAAAACTAAAAAACTTTTTAGCTCAGTGTAATCTAATGTTAAATAGATCTCTTATAAATAAAAGCTATCCGCCTATCATTTTTGATGTAGAAAAACAAAGAGTGAAATTTTTTTCCAAAGCTACTGGACAAACTGACCCAGTATATTTTGATGAAGATGTCGCTAAAGAAAAGGGCTTCCCCTCCCTACTTGCTCCCCTTACATTTTTAACTACAGTTAGTCATGAGAAAAAAAACCCTTATCAATATTTACATGACCTGTCCATAGATATGAAAAATATTTTACACGCAAGCCAAAGTTATAAGTATCATCATCTCGTTTTCGCGGGAGACCAAATTACAATGGAAAGTAAAATTAAAGACATGTATGACAAAAAAAATGGAACTCTACAGTTTATAGAATTTGAATCTATATTTTTGAATCAAAATAAAAAGTTAATAGCAGAATCTTTATCCACATTAGTAATAAGATAGATTATGAACATTTGGAATTATAAATCTGCTAGTATTGGAGAATTCCTTCCTGAATTAAAATTAGAACCAGTCTCTAGAACAAACCTAGCACTATACGCTGGTGCATCCGGTGATCACAATCCTTTACATATAGATACAGATTATGTGAATGAAATAGGACTTCCTGATGTTATTGCCCATGGAATGCTTATCATGGGATATCTTGGTAGAGTTTTAACAAATAATTTTAGTCAAGGCCAAATACTCGAGTACCATGTTCAATTTTCTTCTATTACAAATATAGGAGATAAACTAACCTGTAGCGCTAAAGTGGTTAAAATTTTTACAAATGACAAAAAGAAGAATTTGGAACTGGAGTTAAGCGTAAAGAATCAAGATGATGACCTAAAATTGAAAGGACACTCTTTAGTAAAAATACTATGATTCCGAATTCTGATAATACCTTCTTAAAACATACTGGTTCTAAATATCCAATCATTTGTGGTGCTATGTATCCCTGCTCCAATCCTGAGCTGGTGGCAGCGGCATCTGAAGGTGGAGGGATTGCAATTGTACAACCTGTAAGCCTCACCTTTGTTCATGGATATGATTTAAGAGAAGGAATAAAATATATTCGTTCCTTAACCACCAAACCTATTGGTTTTAATGCCCTGATTGAAAAGGGTAGTAAAAAGTATTTAGATCGTATGTCCGATTGGATTGATATTGCTCTTGAAGAAAATATACGGTTTTTTGTTACCTCTCTTGGTAAACCAGATTGGGTATGTAAACGAGTCCATCAAACTGGGGGTGTTGTTTATCATGATGTAACTGATCGTCATTTTGCCAAAAAAGGAGTTGACTCTGGAGTAGATGGATTAATTTGTGTAAATAATCGAGCAGGTGGTCATCTTGGATCTCATTCTATGGAAAATATGTACGGAGAGCTAAATGACTTAGGTCTCCCGCTTATTTGCGCAGGAGGCATTGGAAGTGAGATTGAGTTATCTAAAGCCCTAAAAATAGGATTTGATGGAGTTCAAATGGGAACACGATTTGTTGCTTCCATAGAGTGTAATACACTCGAAGATTATAAAACAGCTATTGTGAATGCCTCAGAAAAAGATATTGTTTCAACAACAAGGTTGACAGGTGTGCCCGTTTCTGTGATCAAATCAGAAAATTTTCAAAAAGATAATTCATGGCTTTTCAAAAAATTACTAAAAAGTAAATTTAAACATAAAGCAAGAATGCTTTTAAATCTAAAGTCTCTTTTCCAATCAAAATACTTTTTAAAAAGAAATAATTCTAAAAATTTAAAAAATACACAAAATCTTTACTCAGCAGGAAAAAGTGTTCACACTATTCATAAAATAGAATCCGCAACTGCCATAATGCAACATCTTGGAAAATCCATAAAGATATCGAACATTTACAACTGAAAATGGATAATAAAAAAGTTAGAATAGGATGTGCTTCAGGATTTTGGGGGGATACATCAACCGCTGCGAAACAGCTTGTAGATAAAGCATCCTTAGATTATTTAGTTTTTGATTTTTTATCTGAAGTTACTATGTCAATACTAGCTAGATCAAAATTAAAAAACTCTAAAATGGGGTATGCAATTGATTTTGTAGATCAAATAAAACCACTTCTAAAAAATATCAAAAATCAAAAGATAAGAATAATTACAAATGCTGGAGGAATAAATCCACATTCTTGTGAACAGGCATTGAAGCAAGAAGCAAAACAACTTGGTTTAAAGCTGAATATCGCTATAATTGAAGGAGATGATATTTTATCAGAACTGCCTACCCTTCAAAAGCAAAAAATAAAAGAAATGGAAAAAAATTTATTTTTACCTGATTCATGTATTAGCATCAATGCATACCTTGGGGCATCGGGAATAGTCAAAGCTCTAGATGAAGGTGCAGATATTGTAATTACAGGGCGAGTCGTTGATAGTGCTTTAGTATTAGGACCATTAATGCATGAATATCGTTGGAAAATTTCTGATTATGATCTTCTATCTGCAGGTAGTCTCGCAGGACATATTATTGAATGCGGAGCACAATGTACTGGAGGTAATTATACAGATTGGAAAAAAGTTAAAGGATTTGAAAATATGGGCTTCCCTTTTGTTGATGTATTTTCGAATGGCAATTTCATTGTTTCAAAGCCAAAAGGGACTGGTGGAATGGTCACATTTGGAACAGTGGCAGAACAACTTCTTTACGAAATAGGAAACCCATCGGAATATATTCTCCCTGATGTAATTTGCGACTTTTCTGAAGTAAAGATTGAAGAAACCGGACCAGATCTAGTGTCTGTAAAAGGTGCAAAAGGATTTCCCCCTACCAAATATTATAAGAATTCAGCAACATATATGGATGGATATAGAGCAATCGGAACTTTAGTAATAGGAGGAAAAGATGCATTTAAAAAAGGAGAAGTAATTGCGAATGCTGTAATTAAAAAATGTTCTTCAATTTTCAATGAAAATAAAATAGGGAACTTTTCTAATTCTTCCTTTGATATCATTGGATCAAATTCTATCTATGGGCCCGAAAAAAATGATGTAAATACTAAAGAAATTGTACTTAGAATTGTAGCATCTCATCCAATTAAGCAAGCATTAATTATTTTCTCAAAAGAATTAGCGCAAGCCGTTACTGGAATGACTGCTGGTGTTATTAATTATTTAGGTGGACGTCCAAGAGTATCACCATCCATCCATTTATTTTCTTTTCTCTTGCCAAAGAACCAAATAAAAATAAAAATGATAATGAATAAAAAAGTTGTATCAATTCCTTATGATATTCCTGAAGAATCCAAGAGGGAACAAGAAAGTTTTTCCTCAAAAACAAAAAAGATTTTGTCTAAGAAAGACTATTTGCTTCCATTAATTAATTTGGCATATGCTAGAAGCGGTGATAAAGGTAACCATGCAAACATAGGAATAATAGCGAGACAAAAAGACTATTTTAATTTTATTGACAACGAACTAAATCCTTCTACTATTTCCCAATTTTTTAGCCATGTAGTTCAAGGAGATGTCCTCAAATGGGTTCTCCCTGGTATCAATGGTCTTAATTTTCTATTAAAAAATTCATTAGGTGGAGGAGGAATGGCTAGTTTTAATATTGACCCTCAAGGAAAGTCATATGCTCAACAAATTTTAGAATACCCTATTCCAGTGACAAAGAAAATCTTTGATCAATTTCAGAATGAGAACAAAGAGTAATTATGAAAATACCAAAAACTAAAGAATGTATTTTAGATTTGAGTAATAATTGGTTAACAATATGGTTCAATAGGCCTAAAAAACGAAATTCTTTATCTAAAATTTTAATAGGAGAAATCTCTCAAACGTTAGATTTAATTGAAAATAATCCATCTATTCGAGGTGTTATTTTTCGTGGAAAAGGAAACGTTTTTTGCGCAGGAGCAGATCTGAAATGGATGCAAAATATAGCTTCCGAAAAAAATAATACTCGTGATAAAGCAATGAAAATGAGTATAAAATTTGGGGAAATTTTTACTAAGATCAGTAATTTATCTAAAGTTACTATTTCTGTGGTAGAAGGAGCTTGCATGGCAGGTGCCGTCGGCATAGCATGTGCTACTGATTTTTTAGTATCCACATCTAATGCAAAATATTCTTTAACAGAAACAAAGATAGGATTAACACCAGCTCAAATAGCACCCTACATAATTAAAAAAGTGGGATTTAATAATGGGAAAAAACTTATGCTACTAGGTGAAGTATTCAGCGGAGATAAGGCATTCTTCATAGGAATGGCAGATTATGTTGTAAAAGAAAAAAAAGACTTAGATTATGAAGTAATGCAGATCATTAAAAAGGTGAAAAAATGTTCTCCGAATGGAATTTCGGTTACAAAAAACCTTCTTAATTCAAACTATAATATTGATACTGCGCATGCTGCTAAATTATTTTCTGAATGTATTGTACATGAAGAAGGACGTGAAGGGTTTGCATCTTTCTTTGAAAAAAGAAAACCATTTTGGAATAAAAAGGATTAGAAATGAAATTTAATAATGAACATAAAGCTCTATTTAATACTGTAAAAGATTTCGCTACAAATGAGATAAAACCTTTTGCAGATGAATGGGAAAAAAATGAAGGATTTCCTGCTCATGAATTGTTCAAAAAGATGGGAGATCTTGATCTACTCGGGATTACTAAAAATCAAGATAATGGAGGCATGGGCTTAGATTATAGTTATGGAATGGTGTTTGCTGAAGCATTAGGCTATGGCTTAGATAGTGGAGTTATTATCAGTACTGGAGTTCAGACTGATATGGCTACTCCAGCTTTAGATAGATACGGATCGAAAGAATTGAAAGATGAGTTTTTAACTCCTGCTATTTCCGGCGACTATGTAACCTCTATTGCTGTAAGCGAACATACTGGAGGATCAGATGTTGCTGCGCTGAGGACATTTGCAAAAAAAGATGGAGGTGATTATATCGTAAATGGACAAAAAATGTGGATAACTAATGCATCTCAAGCAGATTACTTTTGTACACTATTGAACACAAGTAATGATGAACCTCACAAAAATAAATCACTTGTCATCATACCCTCAAAATTACCTGGAGTCCAAGTTGGAGAGAAAATAGATAAGCTTGGATTGCGTACTTCCGATACTGCTCCAGTATACTTTGATAATGTTCGAATACCAATACGATATAGGGTTGGAGAAGAAGGTGCAGGGTTTACTATGCAAATGCAACAATTTCAAGAAGAAAGAATATTCTTATCTGTAAGCTCTCTTATCATCTTAGATGATTGTATTGAACAGACCATTAACTTCTGCAAAGAGAGAATGGCATTTGGGAAGAGGATTATTGATAATCAAGCTATACAATTTAGATTAGCAGAACTACAAATAGAGATTGAAGCATTGAGATCTTTAATCTACAGAGCATGTGAAGATTTTGTTAGTGGTAAGGATATGACCTATCTAGCATCAATGGCAAAATTTAAATGCGGGAAATTAATTAGAGAAGTGTCAGATGCTTGCTTACAGTATTGGGGAGGAATGGGATTTACATGGGAGAATCCTTTATCAAAGGTATATAGAGATGGACGGCTAATGTCAATAGGTGGCGGTACTGATGAAATTATGCTAAGCATCATTTGTAAACATCTTGGCATGACAAAAAAATAAAATCATTAAAAACCAATTCCCTATTTTAATTATCTCGAAATATCTAAAAGAAAAATTGAAAAAAACATTCAAAGCATTTGAAACATATCAAAATCATAATGGAGATTTTAAAAATAAAATTGCCCAGAAGAACTTTTCCGATTTACCAAAGGGTGACCTTTTGATAAAGGTCGAATATTCATCCTTAAACTATAAAGATGCGCTATCTTCTTCAGGTGCAAAAGGTGTCACAAAATTTTATCCTCATACACCTGGTATTGATGCAGCTGGAATCGTTGTAAAGTCAAACAAGACTAATTTTAAGGCCAATGATAGAGTAATAGTGACTGGGTTTGACCTTGGTATGAATACAAGCGGCGGTTTTGCTGAATATATTCAGATTCCAAGCTCCTGGGCAGTGAGATGTCCAGATTCTCTCTCTACCAAAGAATCAATGATGCTTGGGACGGCAGGATTAACAGCTGGATTATGTATAGAAGAGATTGATAATCACACTCCAATAAATAATTTGAAAGTGATCGTCAGCGGTTCAACTGGAGGAGTGGGGAGCCTTGCAGTTAAACTTTTATCATTATTAGGAGCTAAGGTGACTACCATAACAGGTAAAAAAAATAGTGAGCAATATCTTTATGACCTTGGTAGCTCAAAAGTTATCAATAGAAAAAAATTTATAGATTCTACAAGGTTACCACTGAATAATGGAGTTTATGATGCAGCAATTGATGCTGTGGGCGGAAACATTCTATCATCGATGCTTGCAAGTATGCAATATAATGGTATTATCACGGCGTGTGGTAATGTAGCAGGAGCAAATTTTACGACATCAGTATTTCCTTTTATCTTAAGAAAAAATCGGTTAATCGGCATTGATTCAGCTACATGCTCTAAACCAATTAGGGATAACATCTGGAATAAATTTTCAACATTTTGGAGACTAAAAAATTTGGATCATATATGCAAGATGATTGATCTAAGTTCTCTAGATGAAGAAATTAAAAAAATGTTACGTGGCGAACAGGTTGGAAGAATTATAGTTCGATTATAATTATTTTGATTATGCATGCTTGATTTTTTCCAATCCTTAGATATGAATCTGATAAGATGGATTCATCAGTATTTTTCAAATACTTTATTTGATATTTTTATGCCATTCATAACAAATAAAAATAATTGGAAGCTTCCAATTATAGCTCTCATTTCTCTACTTGGATTTTTTTCTGGACCTAAAGGGAAAATAGCCCTTGTAATATTAATTATTTCACTTTCTTTTACTGATGCAATTTGCGCGCAAATATTAAAACCCCTTTTTGAACGGATAAGGCCGTCACATCTTAACTTAGAAGGAGTTAATCTTTTGACATCCAAAGGCGGAAAATGGAGTATGCCATCCAATCATGCCGCAAACATGTTTTCATTAGCAGTAGTTCTATCATATTTTTATAAAAAATACAAAGCATTTCTTATTACTTTAGCAATTCTTATCTCCTTTTCACGAATTTACGTAGGTGTACATTTCCCAGGTGATGTAATTGCTGGAGGTTTTATTGGTTTTTTTATTTCCTCATCAATGCTAACTATATGGGGAAAAGTGACGTTGCATGAAATTAAAAAAGGTAGAAACTGGGTGCTTATAGAATAATAAAAGAGAACCCTACATTATCAATTTGGTAATGTATCTTTTGGAGGTTTTACACCAAAAGATGAAAAACCTTCTTCGCGATTAGATAATTTTATCTCACCATGTTTTAACTCAAATTTTTTAATATTTTCATTAAGAGCACCTAAGAATGCCTTAGCATGTTGAGGAGCCATAATAATTCTAGAATGTACTTTTGCCTTAGGAACTCCTGGTAAAATACGAGTGAAATCCATTACAAATTCTGCTGGGGAATGAGTTACCACAACAAAATTTGCATACTCTCCAGAACTAATTTTTTCATCTAATTCTATATTTATTTGCTGTACTTTTTTTTCTTTATTCTCCATGAATATTTACGCCCCTTTCTTTGATGAAAAATCTCTTTCATTGAATTCTTGCCAGTCATCATTAATTCCATCAAACTGTGTGTAATCTTTTATGCCCTCATTTTCTTCAATATTTTTTGGATGAAGTTCATTCTCATAGATATTAAATAAATCTTTCTTTTTTTCAAACTCTGCTGGGTCAACCTCTTCTTCTTTTGTCTGGTCAAGATCATCAACGTCATCGCTATATACTTCCTGATCAAAAAAATCAAGGTTCTCTACTATTCCATTGGCCATCAGGAATTCTAAAAAGTCAAGATACCTTCTATCTTTAAGATCAGTATTGCAATGTGGACACTTTAACGAATCCTTTAAATCAATTTCATCAATTGTATTTTCACAAGCTGGACAAATTATGCCTTCAAGCATTTGTTTTTTCCTCTAAAATATGTGGGGAATATAAATGACAGTATTTGTGGTAGCAATGATTTACAAAACAAATTTCAAAAAAAAAATAAAATTTTATTCTAAACCTAGAATTCTTTCAATAGTCTTATAACTGTCTTCTACAAATCCTATCGATTTTGATTCAATTATTATTGAATATAGAAAATTTGAAAATTCAGCCTGAAATCCAACCTTAATTGGGATGTTTAAGTCTTTTAGAATAAAGGACAAATTTTGATTGTGAGATTGATTTAGATCTACAATAGCATCAAAACCTAAGTCATTTATTTTTTTTATAATGCTTTTTGAAATAATTAGACCAATCCAGTTGATATCATCCTTTTTTATGATATGTGCGTTTGGAATAATACTCTCATTATAATATGGTAAAGAATTTTCATCCAATATAAAATTAAAATGATATTTATTTTTTTTATCATCATGTTTTATGAAATGAGCAGCTAATTGTGCCTGTTTTTTTTCATTAGGTAATAAAAAAACAACACTTTTTACGCCTTTACCCTTCTTACTTATTTTAATTGAAGAGTCCTTGATTACATTTGACTTAAATATTTTATGCCAATAATATAATAATTTAATCTTTAATGATATTTTCATAATTAATTATTTAATGTATAGTGAAATAGTATTCTTACAGTAATTAATGTATAAATTTTAATATTACATAGATAAAGAAAAATTATATGTCCTTAAATAAAAAACTTCTTTGGGGTGGACTTGGCTGGGTTATTGGTGGCCCAATTGGTGCCATTCTAGGGTATACCTATGCCTCAATGAGTAATAACAACCCTCAAAAGTTATCTGGAGCATCAAATTCTACAAGACATGGTGATTTTGTTATTTCAGTATTGGTGCTATTTGCAAAAGTAATGAAAGCAGATGGTAAACTTCTTAAATCAGAACTCGATTATATTAAAGATTTCTTAAAGCAACAATTTGGATTACATAAAGCAAAAGAATTAATGATTGTTTTTCGAGATATTTTAGAACAGGATTATCCTTTAAAAGATGTGTGCAGACAAATTCAACGTTCCATGGATCACCCTAGCAGATTAGAACTAATTCATATCTTATACGGATTGTCAGCATCGGATGGACATGTTCATCCAGAAGAAATTAGAGTCATACAAACAATGGCTAACTATTTAAATATAAATAAAAAAGACTACGAATCCATAAAAGCTATGTTTGCAAAAGATGATAAAGCTCCCTTTAGAGTTTTAGAGATATCTCCTGATGCCTCAGATCAAGTAATTAAGCGTGCATATAGAAAAATGGCAAATAAATATCATCCAGATAAAGTTTCTCATTTAGGAAAAGAATTGCAAACTTCAGCTGAAGAAAAATTTAAAGCAGTCAATAATGCCTATCAGCAATTAAAAAAAGATAGGAACATCTCTTGAGAGGTGAAAAGCCAGGAGTCTATCCATTCACACGTGGTATCTATGGTAATATGTATAAAGATAAACTCTGGACGATGCGACAATATGCAGGCCTCACATCTGCAAAAGAGTCAAACAAAAGATATCATTCCTTACTTAAGCAAGGAGTGATGGGCCTTTCTGTTGCTTTTGATCTTCCAACTCAAATAGGGTACGATTCAGATAATCATCTAGCAGTAGGTGAAGTTGGAAAAGTTGGGGTTCCAATTTCCTCAATAGAGAATATGGACATATTATTTAATAATATTCCATTAGAAAAAATTTCAACTTCAATGACTATTAATGCTACTGCTCCAATCCTTCTTGCATTTTATATATCTACAGCTGAAAACCAAGGCGTCACCTCTAAAAAATTAAGAGGTACTATTCAGAATGATATTCTGAAAGAATATACCGCTAGAGGAACCTTTATATATCCACCTAATTCTTCCATGCGTTTAATAACAGATGTAATGGATTTTTGTGAATCGCATCTCCCCTACTGGAATACTATATCAATATCGGGTTATCACATTAGAGAGGCAGGAAGTACAGTTGTTCAAGAGCTCGCATTTACATTTTCTAATGCTATTGCCTATATAGAAGCAGCAATTAAAAAAGGCTTAGATCCAAATAAATTTGGTGAAAAAATATCATTTTTTTTTAACGCACATAATGGTTTTTTGGAAGAAATATCTAAATTCAGAGCAGCAAGAAAATTATGGGCAACAATTATGAAAGAAAGATTTTCAGTAACAAACAAGAAAGCTCTTTTGTGTAGATTCCATGTGCAAACAGGCGGTTCGACTTTAACTGCTCAACAAGTTGATAATAATATTGTTAGGACAAGTATTCAAGCACTCTCAGCAATTTTAGGCGGGACTCAATCCTTACATACAAATAGTAAAGATGAAGCACTAGCACTACCATCTATAGATTCTGCTAAAACAGCTTTAAGGACCCAACAAATAATTGCGTATGAAAGTGGTGTTATAGAGCATCCTGATCCTTTTGGTGGAAGTTATGTCATAGAAAAAATGACAGAGGAGTTTTTTAATGCATCTAATGAATTAATTGGAAAAATTGATTCTATGGGTGGTGCAATTGAAGCAATCAATAATGGTTTTGTAGAACATGAGATATCTAGTAGTGCATATGAATATCAGAAGAATATTGACTCCAACCAAAAAATTATTGTTGGTGTAAATAAATTTGAAGACACAGAGGAAGATATCAACAGTTTACAAAACATTGATCCTGTTGAAGTTAAAAAACAAATAAAAAGACTAAGTACGTTTAAAAAAACTCGAAATAACATTCAAGTAAATGAATCCTTAAAAAAGTTGCAAATTACCGCCAAAGGTAATGAAAATATTATGCCTGATATCATTCACTGTGTTAAAAACAATTGCACTTTAGGTGAAATATCTGATACTCTAAGGCTGGTTTTTGGCGAGTATTAGTTCTTATGTATACACATATTGCAAAAACAATATCCGTAATATTTAATCCTCTAGTCATCTCCCCTTTTGTTTTTTACATTCTTATTTTCAATGATCATAATATTAACAATTATTTATTTTTTTTAATTGCCGTATTTTTTTCCTCGATACTTCCATTTTCTTCAATTTTATATTTTAAAAAAATAGGTAAGATTTCATCCCTTGAGGCTCCAATACGAAGACAGCGTTTAGAATTATTGATAATCTCTAGTCTTTATAATTCAATCGCCTTTGCTTTGCTAAACTATTTTGATGCATCAAATATTGTTCAAGGGCTCATGTTTTGTTACGCAATCAATACTTTTGTAACATGGTTAATCACTAAATATTGGAAAATATCAATTCATATGATCGGCTTGGGAGGACCATTTGTTGCACTTTACCTTTCTGGGTATAATAATTTATTTTTGATGTCTATAATTATTATATTAGTATATTTATCCCGCATAAAATTAAAAGCTCATAATCACGCCCAATTAATTGCAGGCACATTTTTAGCAATGGTATTAGCTTATATAGAACTTAAATACTTTTTTTTATAAAACATGATATTTACAAATTTAATAGAAACAAACTTGCGGACTAAAGAACTAGGTAAACAGATAGAATATTATCAGCGAATAGATTCCACAAATAAAGAAGCATGGGAGATAATGGATTTAGAAGAAATTAGCCATGGAACAATTGTAATAACGGACAATCAATTATCAGGGAAAGGACGAAATGGAAACACCTGGTTCATGAGTCCTAGTAAAGGTCTTGCAATGTCTATAATTCTAAAACAATCCATCTCACTTCAGGATGGATTATTAATCCCAATTGCTGCTGGAGTAGCTATTGCAAAAGCCCTTGAGAATCGAGGTGGAAACCCAAAACTAAAATGGCCAAATGATATTTTAATTAATAACAAAAAATGTGGCGGAGTTTTATGTGAAACTCGAATTAAAAATAATTGCATTGTACAAATGGTTATTGGAATTGGTTTAAATGTTAATGAAACTAATAATGACTTCCCTGATACATTATCAAAATCTGCAACATCTTTGGCAATTGAAACAAATCAATCAAGTCAACGTGAACTACTTTGCGCTATTATTACGACTTACTTTGAGAGACTCCTTAATGACTTACCTTCATCCTTACCAATTTGGCAAAATTATTGTAATCATATCAATGAATCTGTTTCTTTTAACCAAGGCGGCATTAATCAAAATGGAATATTCAAAGGTTTAAATAACGATGGGAGAGCAATTATTCAAGTTAATGCAAAAGAAATTTTATTTAATTCTATTACATTAATGTAAATCTTAGAATAGAATCAGCCTTGCCCTGTTGGCAATATTTTAATATTCACCTTCATCTTTACAGTCTAAACTAAAAAACTATTATTATTATTAAATTTAACTTAATTTTTTGTAAGCTTAAATTAAAATGAAAAAACTCTACTCATTCATAGCCATAACAATTATAGGATATTGGGGATGTGCTGACCTATTATATGAGCAAAAACCACCTGCCATTTTATGGGGAGAATCTTATGCAATTGAAACCACCTTCGTACTAATTTTAAATGACAAAGAACTATCTGGACCCATTCCTCCAGAAATCGGAAACCTGACTAATCTTACTACTTTAAATTTAGTGAATAGCCAACTTACAGGAGAGATACCTCCTGAAATTGGGAATCTCGTCAACCTTATTACTTTAGATTTACATAGCAATCAGCTTACGGGAGAGATACCTCCTGAAATTGGGAATCTCATCAACCTTACTACTTTAGATTTACATAGCAATCAGCTTGCAGGCGAGATACCAACTGAAATTGGAAACCTTAATAATCTTACATCCTTAAATTTACGTGATAACCAACTTACAGGTATTATTCCTAATGAAATTTGTAATCAAGGAGACATCTCCCCTGAGTTGGGTAATAATCAATTTTGTATTCCATATCCAACCTGTATTGGACAGAATTCCGGGCAGCAAGATCTAAATAATTGTTCATTTGAATTATGGGGAGAG